>WTGR01000157.1 GCA_011523485.1 Acidobacteriota bacterium | reverse complement strand
TTCGGGCCGCGCTACGAGGAATGGCGCGGCGACGGTCCCGACGTGCCGTACTCGGTCGGCAACTACTGGCCCTACGCCACGACGCTGTTCGACTACATCCGCCGCGCGATGCCGTCGAACGCGCCCGGTACGCTGGAGGCCGACCAGGTCTACGGCCTCGTCGCCTGGATCCTCGCAGAGAACGGCCTCATCGCGGCCGACGAGGCGATGAACGCCACGACGCTGCCGGCGGTCGAAATGCCGGCCCGCGACATCTTCGTCCCGCAGGAGCGCTGACCGGCGCAAGGAGGCGGTCAGCCGTCAGATCGCCCCCCGGCCGTTCGTCAGGATGTTCCGACGGCAGATCTGCGCCGCTTTCGCGCCTATCGCCCACCCACATAGAATGTGGCGTGCCCGTAAGCGGCCATCTCCTGCTCTCCACCGATCCACCCCGCTTCACACTGTCCCGCGGCGTCTTCCTCCGCCTGCTCGGCTTCGTCTACTTCGTGGCCTTCGCCTCGCTCGCGCCGCAGTTGGCGGCACTGGTCGGATCGGACGGCCTGCTCCCGGCCGCGGGCTATCTCGAACGGGCGCACGACCTGTGGGGCCGCGAAGCCTACGTGCAGCTCCCGACGCTGCTGTGGCTCTTGCCGGGAGACGCGCTGCTCGCGATGCTGTGCTGGCTCGGAATCGTCCTGTCGGTCGCCGCGATGGCCGGCGCCGCTCCCATCGCCGTATTTCTGTCGCTCTGGGCCGTGTACCTGTCGCTGACCGTCGCCGGACAGGACTTCCTGTTCTTCCAGTGGGACCTGCTGCTGCTCGAGGCCGGCCTGCTGGCCGTGCTCTACGCGCCAAGGGGCTGGTGGCCGCCGATCGAGACGCGCGGGCCGGAGCGCGCCGCGGCGCGCTGGCTGATCTGGGGACTCGCGTTCAAACTGACCTTTCTGTCGGGCGTCACCAAGCTGCTGAGCAACGACCAGACCTGGTGGAGCCTGACCGCACTGCGGTACCACTACGAGACGCAGCCCATCCCCACGTGGGCGAGCTGGTACGCGCACAACGCCCCCGACTGGTTCGGGACCGTGTCGGTCGGGATGATGTTCTTCATCGAGCTCGCCGTGCCGTTCGTCATCCTTGCCCCGCCCCGCTTCCGGCGCGTGCGGACCGCCGGCTGCGCCCTGCTCTGCCTGCTGCAGGTGCTCATCGCGGTCACCGGCAACTACGGCTTCTTCAACCTGCTGACCGTCACGCTGTACATCTCCCTGCTGGACGACGCGGTAATCGCGCGCGCGCTGCCCTGGTTGCGGGCGCCGGCCGGATACGCGCAGCGGGGAGCGCCGCGACCGGGCGCGCGGGGCATGGCCATGGCGGTACCGGTCACGATCCTGGCGGTCCTGAGCGCGCTGACGTTCGTGCGCGAGATCCGGCGGCCGGCGCCGATGCCGGGTTGGTCCGATGCGCTGCTCGGCGCCGTGGCCCCGCTGCGATCCGTCAACGGCTACGGCCTGTTCCGGGTGATGACGACCGAACGGCCGGAGATCGTGATGGAGGGATCGGCGGACGGCGTCGCCTGGACGGAGTACGCGTTCCCCTGGAAGGCGGGCGACCTCGCGCGGGCGCCCGGCTTCGTCCAACCGCACATGCCGCGCCTCGACTGGCAGATGTGGTTCGCGGCGCTCGACCCGCAGCGGCAGTCCCACTGGCTGTTCGCGCTGGTCGATCGCGTGCTGGAGAACGATCCGACCGCGCTCGGCCTGCTCGAGGACAATCCGTTCCCCGACGAACCGCCCGCCTTCGTCCGTCTCGTGCTGTACCGCTACCGGTTCACGACGCCGGAAGAGGCGGAGGACGGAGACTGGTGGAAGCGCGAGCGGATTGGCTACCTCACCGAACCGATACCCCGCCGGCCGTGATCGCGTCCGGCCGCCGGGCGCCGCACCGCTCCGGCGGCAGCCGACGTTCAGTGCACGCGGGGCGTCCGGAACTTCTGGCGGGCGGCGATCTCCATCAATGCCCGGCGCGCGTAGCCCTCCGTATCGGGATGCGGATCGGCGTCGAGCACCGCGACGAGGTGCTGGTACGCGGCGGTCGGCTGGTCGCGCGCGTAGAGCTGCACCAGACCTGCCCCCAGATGCGCCTCGGCCGCGTAGGGGCCGAGCGGATAGTCGCGCAGGTGCCGCTGGTAGACCACCAGCGCCGCGTCGGGATGCCCGTTGTTGGCCAGCCAGCGTCCGAAGTTGATGGAGTCGCCCGGCATCAGCAGCCGCGCCGTCCGCGCCGCGCTCAGGCGGAAGTACTCGGCCGCGGCCCGGCCGTGCTCGCCGGCGGCGATCAACTGCCGGACGCCGCGCACCGATGACGGATCCGCATCGAAGGCGGGCTCGGCCGGGTCCGGATCCGGCTCGAAGTCCCGCGGCCGGCGCTGCAACTCGCGCCGCTCGCTCCACCAGGCGTACGCCAGGCCGCCGAGAAAGCCGCCGATGTGCGCGCCGTAGGCCACGCCGCCGCCGGCGCCCCGCGTCACGAGGAACGGCAGCAGGTTGTCGACGATCAGGTACATCCCCAGCACCAGCCGCGCGGGCGCGTAGATCACGTGCATGAAGAACGGGAACAGCATGATCCACAACCGCACCCGGTTCCTCGGAAACCAGATGAAGTAGAACCCGAGCACGCCGGAGATGGCGCCCGACGCACCGACCATCGGCAGGACGGATCCGAAGTCCAGCACCGCGTGGGACAGGGTGGCCAGGAATCCGGTGCCGAGATACGCCACCAGGTAGCGCGCCGGACCGAGGCGGTGCTCGACGTTGTCGCCGTAGATCCACAGGAACAGCATGTTGCCGGCCAGGTGCATGAACCCGCCGTGGAGGAACAGCGAGGTCAGCAGCGCGATCATGCTCGGATCGGCCGGCCGGAAGCCGAAGGAGAAGACGACCAGATCGTAGGCCGAGACCTGCATGAGCAACCGCTCCGCCTCCATCCGGCTTGGGAGCTGCGGGCGAATCGCGTTCAGGTACTCGAAGAGCGCGGGGTCGTCCAGGGCGGGGCGGACGGCGCTCAGCGGCAGCGTCACGAACAGGAACACCGCGACGTTGATGCCGATCAGCGTGTAGGTGACGACCGGCACGCCGCGCGGGTTCGGCTCGTCGCCGAGCGGCAGGAACATCGATCAGCCTTCCGCGGCCGCTTCCGCCCTCGCGTCGGACAGCAGCTCGTCCAGGGCTTCCAGGCGCCGCGCAATCTCGTCGCGGACGGCGCGGAACCCGTCGAGCTTCTCCGCGTCGGACCCGGCCCCGCCGGCGGGATCCGGCAGCGGCCAGTGCAACCGCCGCGCCGTCCCCAGGAACGCCGGGCAGACCTCCTCGGCGCACAACGTCACGACGAGATCCACCGCCGCCGGGTCGATCGTCTCCACGCCCCTGGAACGCTGCCCGCTGATGTCGATCCCGACCTCGTCGAGCGCGGCGATGGCGAACGGATTGACCGCCGCGGGCGACGACCCGGCGCTGGCAATCCGGACCCGGTCGCCGAACCGCGCCCGCGCGAGCCCTTCGGCCATCTGGCTGCGGGCGGCGTTGGCGACGCAGAGGAGGAGCAGGCCCGGCATCGTTGTACGCTATCACGT
>WTGR01000446.1 GCA_011523485.1 Acidobacteriota bacterium | reverse complement strand
TCAGAGACAGAGGGTTCAAGCCGCTCTACTTTGAAGTTCTATGGGACAGCAGTGATCCTTCTTCGAGCCGGTCGAGCAATGACCGAGCCTCTTCCGCCGCGTCCGGTTCCATCAGGCCGTATCGCCGGCTTCGTTCGAGATAGAACTCGAGCAACGTCGTGAGTTGCCGCGTCTTGAGCAGCCGGTCCGGACGGTCGGGCACCGTTCGCAGCGGGTCGAAATGCTGCTGGAGGATTCGCTCGCTCTCGGCGAGCTGCTGCGTGATGTGCTCCTTGAGCTGTCCGTATCCACTCAGGCCGAGGCGTTGCGCGCAGCACTTCACCTCAACCAGGTTGCACGTTACTGTGCGCGTGCCGAGATCGAGATCGAACAGGGCCAAGTCCGTCCTGCGCAGCGTGACTTCATCCCCGACCGCCTCGGCTTGGTTCCGCACCGTGTGGAACAGATCGACGTGCGCGTCGAGAGGCACCACGATCTGGTTGCGCAGCGCACCCTGGTACTCCAGAAACAGGCGCGCCAGCGCCAGGCCGAGAGCTTCCGCCCTGGCCGTCGGGGCGGAGACCAGCTTGAGCGCCAAACGGCCTGAGAGCGAGCGCAGTTGCGTCAGTATCAGCACGGCGTGCTGTACGTCCGCGTCGAGGCCGTACTCCTCCAGGACCGGCCTGAGCATCGCCTCCAACTCGGCCAACGACCGCGAGCTGATGATCAGCCGGTGACCGTTCGCCGGGGCGGTCGACGGCGTGTAGCCGATCAGATAGTCGGGTCGATCACGGCGGCCCCCATGGTCGAAGAACTCGATGCCCATGTTCCGATCGATGGTGAACACCCAGTCGCTGACGTTGTGAACCTCGCTGATGAGGGCGCGTTCGGCGGGCTCCAGCTCCAGACGGACGATCGGCCGCGAATCGAAATCGGCCGTCGAACGGGCAACGGTTGCGGTGGCCGCCGAGATCATCGCGGGGAGCTCGCCGAGCAGCGTTGACGCCTCCTCGCCGCCCTCGATGGCCACGGGCGTTCCGTGACGCGGCTGCCGTCGCCACCCGATGCCGCCTTCGTCATCGTGAAACCGGGTCGTGAAGTCCTGCACCAGACCGTGAATCGGCGCCGTCGTATCGGCGCGCAGCAGCCCCCCGGCCGCTACCTCCTCCGGCGGAAACAGATCGAAAAGGACGCTGATATGTGCGCGGTGCCGAGTCGGGCCGGCGAGAAAGTCGGCGGTAGCCCGCACGGCGACGCTGAGCTTGGGAAACACGTGACTCGCCGTCGGGATGGCGAACGCCTCCGTGGCCGGCGCCCCTCCGCCGGCGAGCAGTGCGCCGATGGACTCTCCGACGCCGGGAGCATCCGGATTGGGCACGAACAGGCGAACGTCGTAACGCAGGTCACGGAACGCCTCCTGCCGTTGCAGTGCGGCCAGAGCGTCCGCGAGCACATTGGCGCGTCCCGCGTTGAACGCATTGACGGTGAGCGTTCGCACGTACGGATGCTGAATCAGATAACGCTCGATGCGCGACGCCAGCACGGCGCCGGTGATCGCCGCGCCGCCGATGGACGGTTCCGGTACGCCGAGGGCTTCACAAACGTCTCCCAACAGCCCGCGTAGGTCGCCCTCCGTCGCTGGCGCGTAGAGCGGCCAGAAGGGATGGATGTTGTCGACCGCGGTGAAGACGCGGCCGTCGCTCACCATCAACATGGGCGGCACGTTGTTCGAAGACAACTCGCGGAGCAGCGCGTCGCGCGCCGACGCGGCATGATCGCCGGGTTCCCTGGCCGCCTCTCGTACCCAGGCTGCGCCGAGCTGCGCCCAGGCGAGCTGCCAGAGCGCGCGCAACGGATGCACAGGCGCGATCAGCGCGGCTTCGCGAACCTGCCCGCGATAGTCCTCGACGATCAGCCGAACGGTGTCCACGGACAGCACCGCCCGTAGCGTGCCGATCGGGTCGAGCTGGCCAGCGCCGGCCTCGCGCTCGATTCTCGCAGACAGATCCCTGAGCAACTCGACGTAGGCGGCGGCGTAGGCGATCACCGCGGGTCCGTTGCTCAGGACGTCCAGCCCCTGAGAGACGAGGTCCCCGGTGTCCTGCGCGACGCGCCGGAAGTACGCCGAGCGAGCGGCGAGAAACCCGCGCATCGCGGCGGACTCCGCGCTCACTTCCTTGTCGCTCGTCGGCATGTGCGGCTGGCCTGCGTGAAGCTGCATCCGCCAGCTCGAGGGTCGCTCCGGCGTTTCGAGGATGCGTTGCTCGACGTTCTTCAGCCAGCGCGCCACCGGAATCTGGAAGGTGCCGTCGGTGCCGAACCTGGCTTCGATGGTGGCTTGCGCGACCGTCCGTGTCGCGGTGCCGCGCTGAGTCCAGCCGATGCTCCGCGGGGCGACCTCCGCCGGCGCACGGTGCTGCATGACCGCTGCGAACTGCCGATCGAGACGAGCATGCTCGACGCTGATCACCCTGGGTACGGCGCGTTGCGGTGGCTCTTCCTCGATGGCGGCATCCGGCAGCAGGTAGAACGGCTCGCTCTCATTCGTTCGCTTCCCGGTCGGTTCGGCCGGCTCGTCCATCGGGATGGGATCGCCTTCCGCGGTCCAGGGCAGCACGCGAACGTGGTGCCACCCTTCCTCGAAGTCGATGCGGTTGAGCTTGAGCAGCGAAACCACGGCGTAGGTCCTGGCCGGCTTCCAGACCTTGACCTTGCGCGAGACGCCAACCGGCCCGGTCTCCTGCGCCACGATCTGCACCGTGAAGTGGTCGAGACCCCGTACGCGGCCCGGGTGAGGGGCAACTTCCAGAGTCACGCCGATCTTCCGCCGCTCGGTCGGCGTCAGCACCTGCTGTCCGGCGAGATCTGCGAGCCGCTCGTTCTCGTGCCCTTCGTGTGGCACGACGGGAAGGTCGGTCTCGACCCGCACGAACGTGATCCTGTCGGGCGCCATCTCGGAGCCGAATGCCCACTTGTCGAACGAGAGGTCCCAGTTCTTCCTGTCCAGGACAACGTCGCGGGTCCACGCCACCGGGTCCTAGACGCCGCTCTCTGCGAGATACTCCGCCAGGCGCCGCCGCAGCCCCGGATTCGTCAGTTCGAGGTCCAGCACGCGCCCCAACACCGAGGTATCGCCGTCCGTGAGGCTCGCCACGCACTCGTGGTTCCTGCTCACCCGCCCGTAGGCCGCCGGCGGGTCGTCGAACAGTTTGAAGTCGGGTACGAGGCCCAGCTCGTAGAGGGCGCCGCCGAAGGCTTCGCCGTCATTGCCGTTCGCCTGAGTGCACAGTAGGTACCGAACCTGCGCGGCCGAGCCGGCCCAACGCCAGCGCCGCTCTTCCAGGAGCTGCAGATAGTCCCGGACGTAACCGTGCAGCGTGGAGGGGACACGCTTCAGCAACTGCTGTCGCAGCGTTGCGTAGGCGTCGCCGACCGCGAATTCCTCGAAGGTGGCCTTGCCGAAGGAATCCTCGGCACTCGTGCGCAGATTGGCCGGCAGGAATACGCACAAGGGCGGGCGCAGAGATCCGCCCGCGCGCGGGTTTCGAAGCTCGACCAGTTTCGTCGAAGAGATGTCACTGCTGTCCCACATTTTCAGCTCCACAGCACCATCTGCGGGCTCGGGGCACC
>WTGR01000689.1 GCA_011523485.1 Acidobacteriota bacterium | reverse complement strand
CCCCGCTCTGGATGAACACCACGTCCTCGATGTGCGCGTGCTGCTCGGGCACGCCATCCGCGTTGCGCCGGATGAATCGGAAACGATGAGCGCCGCTCGGATTGCCGTAGTCGGCCAGGGTCTCGCGGGCGGAACCGTCCGGGCGGATCCGTGCCGACAGGGCGGTGTTCCGCTGCTCCAGCTCTGCCGCGCTCCACACGACGAATCCAGGCGGCTCGGTCTGCGCGGCGCCGAGAGCGGGGAAGATCATGATTGCAGCAAGAACGCGGTGAAGAAGCGTCTGAATCGTCATTGAGGTTTCCTGTTCCGGCTCCACTCGTACGTGCAGACCGTCGACGCCGTTACCCGTTCTCCGCCTTCAGTATCCTCCGTTATAGTAGGTACTCTCCTCCAGCACGTCCCTACATGCCTGCAGCAGGTCGTCTCTGCGAGAACGAGTGAAGAAGCTCCCGACAACACCGCTCATCGGGTTCAAGCCAAACCCGGGGTTCGTTCTTGTGCCAATTCTTACAATATGCTCCTTGGCTTCTTCGTCCGTCGCAGCCGTTATACCTTCGTCATGTAGAATGCGCTCAACTTCCAGGGCGACGGCGAGAGGACACCAAGTGCGGTTCACCGGATCATAGTTGCACCCGTCAACGACCATGGGATTGCCAGACTCCACCGACCCGACAAGCACCGTCAACTGACTCCGGTTGAGCTGTTCGATCCCTTTTCTCAGGGCCATGTAGCGTGGATCATCTCTAGAGCTATGGTGTCTTTCTGACATATCACATACCCTCCATCCTGGCCTCTCAGTCCACCTCTAACCCATCACCAGCATTGCCACGATACTACCAACGACACTGATCACGAAAGTAATCACTCCCGTAACGATATGCGGGCGGGCCTTGATCAGCTTCTCGGCCCAGCCATCAGAGATCCCCTCCGGGTCCGGTCTACGGGTCTCACCCTGGCACTCTCCGTCAGTCTGACAGAAAACGACCGCACAAAAAGGGTATCCCGGTTCGAGCGGAATACTTCCAGTGCCGGCATTAAACACGGTGATGTAAAGCGTATCGCTGTAATTTGGATCTACCTTCAGGTTCGAAACAATGAGGCCCTTGGACGCCAAAGAAGCCCGAGAACATATGAAGCCCAGCACTTGAGGACCAGTCGTTATATGTTCCATTGTTTCAAGAACAACGCATTCGTTCGGCTTGAGGACGAAGTCTTCGTGCACTTTGTGAAGGGACGCACCGCCCCTCTTTACGTGAACGCCCTTTATCGAGAGATCGCGGCTCATTCCGCCCGCACCGGTGTACTCGAGAACCCTCAATTCTCCATCAGGTTTCTTTTCTCGTATCTCTACATTGTGCGTCGCCCACTCAGATGTCCTGATGAATGTCAAGTCTCGCGTCCTCCCATCTGGTCAGTATAGTATCCGAACACCGAATCAACCAATCTGCCGTGCGGGAGCGTTCAGGAAGAAATCACCGGCGAGGCACGCAGCGGTTGCCGGAAACGTTTCCGACCGATGACAGTGCGAGGCTGTGGCGGAAGTGCGAAGCGCGACCAACGTCGCCTAGCCACACATTGACCTCAGCGAGAATGGACTTCGCGGTCGACGTCATCTTCGTCGAGGAGCCGCTGGGCGCGACCGCCTCTCAGTCGACGCAGAATGGGCCCCGTGGCGCCGCTAACGCTAACGAGCGGGAACACGCAACCGTCGCCGAGCTCTTGCCCGTCGAGCGTCGAACCACCCGCCACATCCGCCAAGCGCTCATCACCCGCCAAATGATCCTTCCAACGCATCGCGCACGAGGTCTTGCTGCGGCCGCCCCAAAGAAAAAGCCCCGGGCGGTGGTCGAACCGGACCAGCCGCCCGAGGCGTTTGCTGTAGTTCCGTGCAAGGGCGGCTAACGCACCTGCGGCTGCGCCTTGGCAGCCTGGTCGGATTTCTCCTGTTTCTCCTCGGGCTTGGCAGGCTGCGCCGGAGGCGGCTGCGGCTGCTGCGCGGGCAGCGAGTACTGGTCGATGAGCTCCGGCCGCGGCCCGGCCGTGGAAACGCCGGCGCCGTCCATCAGGAACGTGACCACCTCGATGGTGGCGCGCGACGGCCGCGGGAGCCCGCCACGGAACCCCTCGGCGATGAACAGCGGCGTGCGCCCCTGCTCGTTCGGCTGGGTCCAGACGTGGATGTCGGCTCCGTAGTCGGCGAGCTGCTGCACCACCGTCGGGAAGCTGGCGAACGCGGCGCCGTGCACCGCGGTGTCGCCGTTGTCGTCGACGGCGTCGAGGTTGGCCCCGAGACCGACCAGCAAGTCCACCGCGTCCCGAGCTTCGGCCTCCGAGCCGGCTTCCTCCTCCGGGGCCGAGGTGCCAAGCCCGGCCGCCGCCATCAGCGGCGTGGAACCCTCGACGTTCGGAATGAACGGGTCCGCGCCCAACTCCAGCAGCAACTCCATGAACGGGACGTCGGCCCGGTCGGCCGCCATCAGGAACGCCGTGGCGCCCTCCATCCCGAGCCGGGACGCGGTGTGCGGCGGACGGACGGCGCTGTTGAGCTGCAGGTCGACGTCCGCGCCCATATCCACGAGCTTGCGAACGAACTGGAGCCCGGTCAGGCTGCCCGACCCGATGGGCGGCGGATCGCCGCGGTCGCTCGCGTCCGGCTTGCGCACCCACGACATCGTGTGCAGCGGCGAAAACCCGGAGCGCTGATCGTTCGGATCGGCGCCCGCCTCGATCAACTCGACCGCGAGCTCGAAGTGGCCGTTGCGAACCGCCAGTACCAGCGGGCTCATGCCGTCGTCCACCGGACGATAACTGGCGTTGTTCACCGCCGCGTCGGGACCGTCCTTCACGCGCTCGAGGACCGCGTTCACGTCCAGACCCGTATCGAGGAGCCGGTGCACGACGTCGATGTTGCCCTCGCGCACGGCGAAGAACAGCGGGGTGAAACCGGACCTGAGCGATGCGCGGACGTCCGCACCTGCGTCGAGAAGGGTGTTGACGATCCCCAGGTGCCCTTCCGAAGCGGCCCACATCAGGGCGGTCTGCTCCCGCCGCTCGCGCGCGTTCGGATCGGCGCCCGCGGCGAGCAATGCCTGCACGGCGTCCAGGCTCCCGGTCCGCGCCGCCGTCATCAGTACCGTCTCGCCCCCCAGCAGCGCCGCGTCCGCGTCGGCGCCCGCTTCGAGCAGGAACCTCACGAAGGCCGCGTTCCCGTTGGTGGCGACCAACGACAGCGCCGGCACGCCGTAGCGGTTCATCGCATTCACGTCCGCGCCCGCCTCGACCAGCAGCCGGGCCGTGTCGAGATCGTCGTGATACGCCGCCCAGTGCAGGGCGGTCGTTCCGTCGACCTGCGGGGCGTTCACGTCCGCGCCGTCGGCGAGCAGGGTGCGGACGATCTTGCCCTGCCCCTGCTCGGCCGCGTCGGCGAGGGTGGTCTCTTCCGCCGCCGTGGCCGTACCGGCCGCGGCGAGCGTCAGGACGGAGAGTCCAGCGATCAGTCGTCGCCAATCCATATATCGTCCCCCGTCACTTCCCAGGTGACCGAAACACCGCCAGCGCCCCGAAACGCCTCGCGGCTCGGTGTTTCGGCCCACCCCATCCTCACTATGAC
>WTGR01000410.1:2239-15246 GCA_011523485.1 Acidobacteriota bacterium | reverse complement strand
GCGAGGCGATGCCGCAGGCGTGCTCCGCCACCTCGATGCCGCGCCAGACCTCGCCGCGCGCGTCCTCCCAGGTCTTGCCGGTATCCCGGCACAGCAGCCGGGCGATGTCGTCCTGGTTCTTCTTCAGGATGTCCTGGTAGGCGAAGAGCAACCGCGCGCGCTCCGGCGTCGGCACGTCGCGCCAGGTGCGAAAGGTCGCCTTCGCCCCCTGGACCGCCCGGTCCACCTCGTCAGCGGTGGCGAAAGGCACCTCGCAGAGCACCTCCTGGGTAGCCGGATCGGTCACGTCGACGCCGCCGGCGCTGCTGTCTATGAATCTGCCGTTCACGAAGAGCTTGAGCTTGTCCATGGGGTCAGAGTTTGCCGCACTCGCGGCGACACGGTCCACCAGGGCTGCGACCCGGCGCCGCCGAAGTGAATGACGTCGGGTTCAAGCGGTCCGGCACTCGACGGCGCCGTCGTACGCCCGCCGCACCTCTTCCACGATGATGTCGAGCCCCCGTTCCGTGCGTTCCCAATCGTCGGCGTAGCTGATGCGGATGCACTCCCGCTTGTGCGGCCAGTCGTCGTCCTCGCGCCCCGGAAAGAAGTAGTGCCCGGAGACGACGATGACGTTGCGCTGCTTGAGCCGCTCGTAGAGCGCCGCGTTGGTTATCGGGAGCCCCGGCATCCACAGCCACAGGAAGAAGGCCCCCTCCGGCTTGTGGATCCTGATGGGATAGTCGCGCAGTCCGGCGCGGAGCCGGTCGACTGCGCGGGCCGCGCGATCGGCGTAGTGGGGCCGAATCACGTCGCGCGCGAGCGGCAGCAGCGCGCCGCTCGCTATGAGCTCGGTGGCGAGCGCGGGGCCGAGCCTCCCCGGCGACAGGCAGTAGATCGCGGTTGCGGCCGACAGCGCCTCGATGATCTCCTCGTTCGCGATCACGATGCCGGTGCGGAATCCGGGCAGCCCGAGCTTCGACAGGCTCATGCAGACGACCGTGTGCTCGTCCCACACGGGCGTCGACTCGCCGAACACGATGCCGGGAAACGGCGCCCCGTACGCGGTATCCAGGATGAGGGGCACGCCGCGGGCGCGGGCGACGGCGCCGAGCCGTGCGACCTCCTCGTCGGTGATCACGTTGCCGGTCGGGTTGGTGGGCCGCGATACGCAGATCGCGCCGATGTCCTCCACCTCGTCCAGGCCGTCGAAGTCCACCCCGTACTTGAAGAGCTTGTCGTCGAGCTCGTGGATGGTCGAGCGGCGCGCGGTGAACAGGCCGGGCGTGAAACCGAGGTCCGCGTAGCCGATGTACTCGGGCGAGAGCGGCAGCAGGATGCGGCGCGCCGGCCGGCCGTCGCCCATCGGTCCCGCCAGCAGATTGAACAACGGGAGGAAGGCGGACTGGCTGCCGTTGGTCAGGGCGATGTTGCGCGCGGCGACCTTCCAGCCGACCGCGCGCCGAAGGAGGCCGGCCAGGGCCTCGGCGAAATCCCGATCGCCCTCCGGTCCGCCGTACAGGCCGATGGCCCGCTCGAACGCCCCTTCGCGCCGCAGCAGCGACTCCGTGTGGCGCCGGAACGTCGCTTCCGCGGCGGGAATCAGACTGGGGCTGCCTCCGCCCAGATTCATGATCGCGCCGCCGGCCGCCGCGATCGCGCCGAGGTCGTCCATCAGCGACCGCGTGCCGGAGTCGCCCAGCAGCCGTCGTCCGTACGCCGAAACCTCCATCCCTTTAACGATAGAACGAACAGGGGCGGCAGTGGTCCGCTACGATAACCGGGGCGCGGCGCGTCGGGCCCCGGAGCACTTGCCACCCGTCGGGCCTGTCGCCCGCGACCGGGAGCCCGTGGTGACACGCCGCGTGGCTCGAGGAGGATCGATGTTTCGACGCGTCGTGCACGGAATCGCCCTGGTCATGGTCTGCCTGAACGCGCCGGCGGCCGCGCAGGAATCGGCCGGCGCACCACCTTCGGCAGCGTTCGATTTCCGCGTCGTGGCGGCGGGCCTGGACTTTCCCTGGGAGCACTTGCCACCCGTCGGGCCTGTCGCCCGCGACCGGGAGCCCGTGGTGACACGCCGCGTGGCTCGAGGAGGATCGATGTTTCGACGCGTCGTGCACGGAATCGCCCTGGTCATGGTCTGCCTGAACGCGCCGGCGGCCGCGCAGGAATCGGCCGGCGCACCACCTTCGGCAGCGTTCGATTTCCGCGTCGTGGCGGCGGGCCTGGACTTTCCCTGGGAGGTGACCTGGGGTCCGGACGATCACCTGTGGGTGACCGAGCGCGCCGGGAAACGCATCGTCCGCGTGCGGCCGGTCGACGGCGCGCGGACGGTCGCCCTGGAAATCCCCGACGCCTACCAGGCCGTGCTGCAGGACGGGGTGCTCGGCATGGCGCTGCATCCCGAGCTGCTCGCGGGGACGGGCAACGATTTCGTCTACGTCGCCTGGAACTACGATTCCGGCGCCGGCGGCCCGATCGGCGCGCGGACCCGGATTCAGCGCTACACCTACGACGCGGCCAGCGGGAAGCTCACCGCCCCGGTCGATCTCATCACGGACCTGCCGGCCCACGACGATCATCTGGGCGGACGGTTGATCCTGGGACCGGACCGCAAGCTGTACCTCTCCATCGGCGATCAGGGCGGCAACTGGCAGCGGAACCGCTGCAACCCCATCCTCTCGCAGGTGCTCCCTTCCGCGGAACAGATCGCCGCCGGCAACTGGTCGAGCTACCCGGGCAAGATCCTGCGCCTCGACCTCGACGGCTCGATCCCGGACGACAACCCCGTGCTCGAGGGTGCTCGGAGCCACGTCTACAGCTACGGACACCGCAACCCGCAGGGACTGGTGTTCGACGCGGAGGGTCGGCTGTTCGCCGCCGAGCACGGTCCGAGCACCGACGACGAGGTCAACCGCATCGTGGCCGGCGCCAGCTACGGCTGGCCGGAGGTCGCCGGCCGGCGCGACGACCAGGCGTACGTCTACGCGAACTGGTCGGCATCGTCGCCGACGCCGTGCCGGAACCTGCCCAACGTCCGCCGACCTCCCGCATCCGTACCGAGCCAGGCGGAAACCGAGTGGAGCCATCCCGACTTCAGGCCGCCGCTGGCGACGTTCTTCACCGTCGGCAACGACTACGATTTCATCGCCAACGGTGCGGCCACCGTGGCCGCCTCCGGACTGGATATCTATCTGCAGGCGGAGGGCGTGCCCGGCTGGTCCGACTCGCTGCTGCTGGCCAGCCTCACCCGCGGCGCGATCTACCGGATACCGCTCCGCGCCGACCACGCACGCGCGGCCGGCATGCCGGTGATGGAGTTGAAGTCGACCAACCGCTACCGCGACATCGCGGTGCGTCCCGACGGAAGAGCCATCTACGTCGTAACCGACAACACCGGCCCCACGCGCAACGCGGCCGGAGAGCGGACGCGTGCGCTGCAGCATCCGGGGGCGCTGCTCGAGTTCACCTACCGCGGTGACCGACGCTGACGAGGAAACACCCGACCGGCCGGCCCTACCCGACCAGCGGCACGAAGTCGCGGTCCGTCATGGGCTCGTGGCTGCCCCAGTTGCCGGCCAGCTCGATCAGCAGGCGCTGCTTGGACGGCGCCGGCAGCGGATTGACCCGCACCACGTGGGCCACGCAGGTCCCCGGGCTCTCCGCCATCGCCATCATGAGGTCCTTCACGAGATAGCGCGGCGCCCAGCCGATGACGTGATAGTCCAGGGTCTGGAGCTGCACCGCCACCCGGGCGACCGGATTGGACAACTCCAGCGTCACGTGCAGCCGATCGTCCGCCACCACGCGGTCGAGCCGCGCCTGCGCGGTGGGGTTCACGTAGCGCCAGCCGTGCAGGAAGAACCGGCACCGGAACCCGCCGTCGTCGCCCTTGGCGATCTGCGGAAACACCTCGAAGGCGTCGGTGCCGGTGGATCCGCCGTCCACCGCCAGAATCTCGATCGGATCCGCCTGCACCGACAGATCGAGGTTCCTCACGTAGGTGACGAAGTCCGGCCGCCCGAGCGTCGTGATGCGATTCCTGAAGAGCGGAAACAGCTCCGGCGACCGATAATCCTCCCGCAGCGACGGAAAATCGGCGGCCAGGGGAAAACCCACGTCCCGCTGCGCGCGCTCGGCGCCGCCGGTATAGCGAAACCGAAACTTCGAGTGCTCCGGGTCCGCGTCGAGCCGGCCCACCGGGAACCACTGCCGGCTCCGATTGTCCTGCCAGGCCAGGAACAACGTTCTCGCACTCATTTGATCTTGCTCCGGAGCGAGTGCTCGGCCGGCGTCTGCATCCTGTCGTTCGCAGAGCGTCGAGAAGGAGTCCGCCGGGGGCGCCCGACGGCAGCCCCCGGCCCCCCGGCGCGAATCCCGTCAGTGCCCGAGCAGCTCCGACGGCCGATGCAGCACGTAGCGCACGAGCCGCCGCCGGCTGACCTCCCCGGCGTAGATGTTGCCGTCGAAGTCGACGCCGAGGAACTCGATGCCCGCGCCGACATCCTCGTCGTGCTGGGGAATGAAGTGCGTCACCCAGGCCTGGTCGGTCTTCAGATCGCCGATCCGCACGCCTTTTTCCCAGCCGAGGTTGCTGCGCCAGTTGTCGGGAGGTCCCTGACGCACCATCCCGGACAGGCCGTCGCCGGCGTAGAGGATGTCGTTGCGGTCGATGAACAGGCCGCTCGGCTTGCCGTAGTGCGTCCAGATGTACAGGAGGTCGCCCTCGGAATCGAACACCTGGATCCGGCTGTTGCCCCGATCGGCGACGTAGACGCGCCCCTGCGAGTCCATCTTGATGTCGTGCGGATCGCTGAAGCGGGCGGCTTCCTTGCTCTCCGAGCCGACCCCGCCGCCCACCGCCAGCAGAAAGGTGCCGTCACTCGAGAACTTCACGATCCGGTTGTTGCCGCCGCGGTGGCCGTCCGACACCCAGATGTCGCCGTTGGGCGCGACGACGACCCCGGAAGGGCCGTTGAAGTGATGCTCGTCGTCGCCCCAGACGGCGGCCTCGCCCAGGCGCATCACGACCTCGCCGCGCTGGTTCAGCTTCAACACCTGGTGCCCGATGCCGATGCGCTCTCCCGGCGTGGCCCGCGAGTCGCCGTGCGACCCGCCCTCGGTCACCCACAGGAATCCCTCGTGGTCGAGAAAGAACCCGTGCGGGAAGCCGAAGAGCCCGGCGCCGAAGCTGTCGACCAGGTTCCCCTGGAGGTCGAACTTCATGATCGGGTCCAGGTCGGAGCCGGCGCACTGGTTCGCGCCGCAGCGGTCGAGGATCCAGAGGTGCTCGCCGTCGGGATCGGGGAAGACCCCGCTCACCGTGCCCATCACGCGCCCCTCGGGCATCTTCTCCCACCCGAAGCTCGCCCGGTACGGGTTGGTCGTCGACGACTGGGCCTGGACGTCCGCGCCCGGCCCGAGCGGCGGCCCGGCCAGCACGATCATCGCGACAGCGACTCCGAGAACCGAACCACGTCGACCCGCATTCAGCATTGGCTCTACTCCCTCTCCACTGCGGTCCGGCAAACGACGCGTGCCCGCACGTGCTTCGTCGATACGCAATATTAGCGCCCTCCGCCGGAGCGTGCGCGGAGGCCGGAAACGTGCGGGTCCGGGTGAAGTCCGCTACGATTGTCGGGCGCCGTGGCGTCCCAGATTCACCCCTATCGCCGTCCGCCGGCCGGCCACGATCCACCGAACGACGTGCCGGGGTACCGGTCCACCGCGCTGCGCCATCCGGCGCAACCGCTGGTGGTGATTCCGCAGACGCTGTCCGAGATCACCGGCCCCGTCCACGGCTACGGACCGATGGGGCCGCTCGACGGCGATCTGACGCGGCAGCACGACGGCGCACCCGTCGGCGAGCGCATCGTCATCGCCGGGAGCGTGCTGGACGAGGATGAACGACCGGTGTCCGAGACGCTGGTCGAGATCTGGCAGGCGAACGCCGCCGGCCGCTACGCCCACGCGGGAGACACCCACGACGCGCCGCTCGATCCGAACTTCAGCGGGGCGGGCCGCATGCTCACCGACGCCGCGGGCAGGTTCCGGTTCACGACCATCAGGCCGGGCGCGTATCCCTGGGCCAATCACGACAACGCCTGGCGCCCGGCGCACGTGCACTTCTCTGTCTTCGGGCGCAGCTTCCTGACCCGGCTGATGACGCAGATGTACTTTCCCGGCGATCCGCTGCTGGCCCTCGATCCGATATTCAACGCGGTCCCCGACGCCGCTGGCCGCGAGCGGCTGGTCGCCGCGTTCGACCTCGATGTGACGGAGCCCGGACGGGCGCTCGGATACCGCTTCGACATCGTCCTGCGCGGGCGGGACGCCACCCCGCTGCAAGGCTAGGCGCCCTCCATGCTGCCGCTCACACCTGCCCAGACCGTAGGCCCGTTCTTTGCGGTGCTCGTGCCGGAAAGGGGCCGTCTGGCGCTCGTGACGGACGATACGCCGGGGGAGCGCATCGTCATCGAGGGCGTGGTCCGCGACGGCATCGGCCAACCGGTGCCGGATGCCCTCATCGAGATCTGGCAGGCGAACGCCGCCGGACGCTGCAATCACCCCGAGGACCCGCGCACCAAGGGGCGCGACCACACGTTCGACGGGTTCGGCCGGGTGCATGCGGACGCCAGGGGCCGCTTCCTCATCGAAACCATCAAGCCGGGATCGGTGCCCGGCCCCAGGGGCCGGCCCCAGGCGCCGCATCTGATGGTCGGGCTCTTCGCCCGCGGGCTGCTGACGCGGCTCGTCACGCGCATCTACTTCGAAGACGAGCCCTGGAACGCCCTGGATCCGATCCTGGCCCACGTCGCGCCGGACCGCCGGCACACGCTCGTCGCGGCACACCGAGGCGCCGGACGGTACGGTCACGCCATCGTGCTCCAGGGGCGGAGCGAAACGGTGTTCTTCGATGTCTGACGGGTCGGATCGGCGATGACCAACGGCGCGCGCCTGCACGCCCGGGTGCTGGGCGACGCGGACGTCGCAGCGCACTTCTCAGGCCGGGCGCAGCTTCAGGCGATGCTGGACGTCGAGGCCGCGCTCGCCGCGGCGGAGGCGCAGGTCGGGGTGATTCCCCCGCGCTGCGTCGCCCCCATCCGCGCCGCCGCGCGGGCCGAGCTGTACGACCGGGTGCGCATCGCCGTCGAGGCGACCGAGACGGGCAATCCCGTGATCCCGGTGGTGCGGCACTTGACCGCCCGGGTGGAGGAGTCGGACGCCGAGGCGGCGCGCTTCGTCCACTGGGGCGCGACCAGCCAGGACGTCCTGGACACCGGTCTGGTGCTGCAACTCCGCACCGCGGTTCCCACCGTGATCGACCACCTGGGTCGAGGCGTTCTGGCCGCCGCGGGCCACGCGCGCCGCCACGCCGGGGCGACGATGGCCGGCCGCACCTGGTTGCAGCAGGCGACGCCGGTGACCTTCGGACTCAAGGCGGCAGGCTGGGCGGACGCGCTGGACCGGGTGCGGGGCCGGCTGCGGGCCGCGCTCGACGGCGCGCTCGTGCTGCAGCTCGGCGGCGCTTCGGGCACCCTGGCGTCGCTCGGGCCGCAGGGCCCGGCCGTCACCGAGGCGCTGGCCGCCCGCCTCGGCCTGCCGGCCCCGGACGTCCCCTGGCACGCGCACCGCGACCGGTTCGCGCAGCTCGCCTGCGCCCTCGGCATCGCGGCCGGCACGGCCGGCAAGATCGGGCGCGACGTCGCCCTGCTGGCGCAGACCGAGGTCGGCGAAGTCAGCGAGCGGCCGGGGCAGGGACGCGGCGGGTCGTCGACGATGCCGCAGAAGCAAAATCCGGTCGCGGCGTCCATCGCCCTGGCCGCCGCCGGCCGCGCGCCCGGACTGGTGGCGACGATGCTCGGCGCCCTGGTGCAGGAGCACGAGCGCGGCCTCGGCGGCTGGCAGGTCGAATGGGATACGCTGCCCGATCTGGTGGCGATTGCGGCGGGCGGGACACGGGCGGCGGCCGACGCGCTGGACGGACTGGCCGTCGACACCGGCCGCATGCGCGCCAACGCCGACGCCTCCGGCGGCATCCTCCTGGCCGAATCGGTCGCCATGGCGCTCGCCGGGTCGATCGGCAAGCACGAAGCGCACGCCTGCATCGCGGGGGCGTGCAGGCGGGCCGAGGCCGAGCGACGTCCCCTGGCCGACGTGCTGGGCGACGACCCGCTGGTGGCGCGACATCTCGACCCCGCGACCATCGCGCGGCTGCTCTCGGCGGACAACTACCTGGGCGCCACGCGCACCTACATCGACCGGGTCCTGGAGCGGCTGGACGCTTCCGGCGGAGACGATGCACGTCGACGCTGACGGCCGCCGGCTTTCGTTCTCGATCCCCGGGGCCGGAGCAGGGCGGCCGTCGAGCTCCTGACACACCGAGGCTGCAATGGACGACAGCGACCGGCACGCGGCGGGAATGGCGATACGGCGAAAGATTCTGGGCGACGCCTACGTCAACAGGACGGTCGCCGACACGACCGACGCCACCGCGGAGATCCAGGACCTGATCACGCGCTACGCGTGGGGAGAAGTCTGGACGCGGCCCGGCCTCGACCACCGCACGCGCCGCGTGCTGGTGATCGGCACGCAGATCGCGCTGCGGCAGTGGGACCAGTACCGGATACACGTGCGAGCGGCGCTCGCCGAGGGCGGGTTCTCCATGGACGACATCAACGAGATCGTGCTCCAGCAGGCGATCTACTGCGGGGCGCCGGCGGCGCTGACGGCCATCAACGTCGCCCGGCAGGTCCTCGACGAGATCGGGGAAGGCTCGTGACCGCGGGGGATGCCGGCCCGGCCGCCGGCGCCGCGAGCCCCGCCGCACCGGGGTCGGGCGCCCAGGGCGCAAGCGGCTCGAACGTCACCGCTGCGGGGCTGCTGGGCGCGGCGGCCCTGACCGGCTTCATCCTGATCCTGCCCACGCCGGACGGGCTGCCCCCGGAGGCGCATCGGCTGGCCGCGCTGTTCGCCGGCGTGCTCGTGCTGTGGTCCACCGAGGCGCTGCCGATCGCGGTGACCTCCCTGCTGGCCCTGGCCCTGCAGCCGCTCTTCGGCCTGACGTCGCTCGTGAGCGGGCGCCCGCCCACCCCCGGCGCCATCTTCGGCGCGGCCGCGGCCAACTTCATGAGCAGCGTCTTCTTCTTCGTGCTCGTGATGTTCGCCATCGCCTACGCCTGGGTGAAGACCGGCCTGGCCCGCCGCTTCGCCCTGTGGCTGATCGCCCGGGCCGGCACCGACGCCACGCGCGCCGTGTACGTGTTCATGATCGGCACCGGCCTGATCTCGATGGTCGTCTCCGACGTGCCCGCCGCCGCCATCTTCATGGCCATCGCCGTCGGCATCCTCGACAAGCTGGGGCTGCGGCCCGGCTCCCGCTTCGGCCGGGCGGTGATGATCGGCATCCCGATCGCGGCGCTGATCGGCGGCGTCGGCACGCCGGCCGGCAGCTCCATCAACCTGCTCGGCCTGGTCATGATCGAGCAGGCGGGCGGGGAGCGCGTCCCGTTCCTGCACTGGATGGCGATCGGCATCCCGATGGTGGCCGTCCTGCTGCCGGTGGCGGCCTGGGTGCTGGTGAAGTTCTTTCCACCGGAGATCGCCTCCATCGGCGACCTCGAGGAGATTCACGACGAGCGGCGACGGATCGGGCCGGTCAGCCGGGACGAGTGGAAGGTCATCGCGATCATGGGCGCGATGCTCACCCTCTGGATCGCGAGCACCTGGCTGCCGGTGTTCGACACCTTCCTGGTCGCCGTCGTCGGCGCGGTGGCGATGTTCCTCCCCGGCATCGGCCTCTTCACCTGGAAGGAGGTCCAGCAGGTCACCGGCTGGGACACCCTGATGGTGATCGGCGGCGTGACATCGCTCGGCCAGGCGTCGTCGCAGACCGGTCTCGCGACCTGGCTCGCCGAGTCGGCCCTCGGCGGCCTCGCCGACTGGCACGCCGTCGCCCTCATCGCCGCGATCAGCGCCTTCACGGTGGTCATCCACCTGATGCTGCCGATCGCGCCGGTCATCAACGCCGTGATGATCCCGCCGATCATGGTGCTGGGCACCGCCGCCGGCGTGAACCCTGCCCTTTACGCCCTGCCGGTCATCTTCACCGCGTCGTGCGCCTTCCTGCTGCCGCTCGACGCGGTGCCCCTGGTCACCTACAGCCGGGGCTACTACCGGATGTTCGACATGCTGCCGCCGGGGCTCGTGATCAGCGCGGTCTGGGTCGTGCTGATGACGGCGCTGCTGATCGTGATCGGACCGCTGGTGGGGTTGCTGTAGCCGTACAACGCCCGGCGAAGGTCCGCGCTCCGCACGCCGGACCGGCGGTAGCGGTCTCAGCGGCAGACCGCGGTCACGCAGATGGAATCGAGCGTGCGGCCTTCGGGAGGGACAGGCAGCCCGGCCGCGGTCATCAGCTCGCGCAGCAGCGCGGCGGTCTCGGGATGCGCCACCGACGACTGGACCCCGATCCTGACCAGACCGTCGGCGTAGTCGATGGCCTGCCAGGTGACCCCTTCCAGCGCGTGGATGCTGTCGCGGCTGCCGTAGTCGCGGGCGGCGAGGTCGGCGCCGTGCTCGACCAGGACCCGCACGACGTCGTTGCGCCCCTTGTGCGCCGCGCCGTGCAGGGCCGTGCGGCCGTCGTCGTCCGCCGCGTTCACGCCGGCGCCCAGATCGAGCAGCAGCCGCACCGTGTCGAGCGTCTGCTCGGGAGACCATTCGTAGGTCACGCCCTCGACCCAGCCGATGCCGGAAGCCACCATCAGGGGCGTCGTGCCGTTCGTGGTCGCGATCGACGGATCCGCCCCGTGCTCGAGCAGCAGCCGCAGCAGGGTCAGGTCGCCGGACTGCGCGGCGCGCAGGAACGGCGTGGCGCCCGACTCGTACAGCCACTGGTGGGTGAAGATCGTCCGGGTTTCGGTGCTCGACGCCATCCGCGCGTCGGGGTCCGCGCCTCCATCCAGCAGCGCCGCGATCAGCGCCAGGTGGTCGAGGTCCGGCCGGCGGGTAGGGTAGTCTCCACCCTCGATGTTGCGGTTGTCCGTCGCGAGATAGAGCGGCGTCCAGCCTCCCCGGTTGGCGATGTTCGGGTCGGCGCCGCGCTCGAGGAGCAGCATCGCGAGCCGGTAGTAACGGTTCTGGACGGCGGCCAGCAGCGGCGTCCAGCCGTACTCGGTGGTCTGGTTCACGTCGGCCCCGGCGTCGAGCAGCACCTGGGCGGACTCGATGTCGCCCTGCCGCGCGGCGAAGACCAGGGCCGTCAGGCCGCCCGTGAGCGGCCGCTCCGGACGGGACAGGCGGGGCGTTGACGGCGCCCGGGCACCGCCATCGTCTTCCGGCGCGCCGCGAGGCCCGGTCCCTGTCGCCAACCCCCTTGCCCGCGCGCCGCCATCGGCGATAGGAGCTTCCCGACCGGGCCGCGTCTGCGGCGGGACGTCGCCGAGATCCGCGGTGCGGGCCGGTGCGCCCGCCTGGCCCACGCCGCGGCGGGCGTCCTCGATGCGATCGCGCGCGATGGGGGCGAGATACGGTCCCCGTCCCGCCGGGACGATCCTCGAGCGGGCCGAGACATCGGCGCCGCGCTCGACGAGCAGCCGGACGGCGCCGGGGCGCTCGTTCGCCGCCGCCCACATCAGGGCCGTCGTGCCGCGCCGATCCTCGGCGGCGTCCACGGCCGCGCCGCGGTCGAGCAGCACGGCCAGCACGTCGACGCGTCCGGTCCGCGCCGCCATCATCAGCGGGGTCTCGCCGCCGGGCAACCGCTCGTCGGGGTCGGCGCCGGCCTCGATCAACCGCTCTACCAGCGCCGCGTCCGCGCCGGCCGCGGCGAGCGACAGCGGCGTGACGCCGGCGCGGTTCCTCGCCGCGACGTCGGCTCCCGCGTCCAGCAGCAGCTCCACCATCGCCAGGTCGTCGGCATACGCGGCCCAGTGGAGCGCCGCGGCCCCGTCCGCCGCCCGCGCGTCGACGTCGGCGCCGCGGTCGAGCAGCGTGCGCACGGCCGCGGGGTCGCCCCCGCGGACGGCCTCGATCAGCGGCGTGTCGGCCGCGCGCGCGGCCGAGCACAGCCCGACCGTCATCGCCAGCGCGGGCAGTAGGACCGGCACGGAATGGGAACGTCGCAGTCGCATGAGATCGACCTATAACCCGATCAACCGGCCCGTGCTGTCGCCGATGCGGTCGTGGTGCACGCCGAACATGTCCATGATGCTCAGCAGCAGGTTCCCGGTGGTCACGCTCCGCTGCGGGTAGGCCAGGTGACGGCCGCCCTCGAGCCGGCCCGAGGCGCCGCCGATCAGCACGTGCGGGACGTCGTAGTGCAGGTGCTGGTTCGAGTTCCCCATGTTGGACCCGTAGAGCACGAGGGAGTGGTCGAGCAGCGTGCCGTCGCCGTCGGGAAGCGACCGGAGCTGGTCGACGAAGTAGGCCAGCGTGCCTGCGTGGTAGCGGTTGAGCTTGGCGTACTCCCGCACCCGGCTGGGCTCCTCGGCATGGTGCGACGCACCGTGGAAGCTCGCGCTGGTGCCGCTCTCGGGATAGACGCGGCCGGTCAGGTCGCGGGCGTACAGCAGCGTCGACACGCGGGTGATGTCCGCCTGGAAGGCCAGCGCCAGCAGGTCGAACTGCAGCTTGATGTGCGCGTCGAACGACGCCGGCACACCGTAGGGCACGGCGACGTCCGGGGTCTCGACGGAGGCGCGGGCGGCGATCTCCAGCCGCCGCTCGATCTCGCGCACGTCGGTGAGGTACTGATCCAGCCGGACGCGGTCGCTCGCGCCGACGTCCACCCGCAGGCGGGCCAGGCTCTCGGTGACCGAGTCGAGGATGCTGCGCTGCTGCTCGCGCCGCCGGAACCGCTCTTCCGCCGTGCTCCCGTCCCCGAACATCCGTTCGAAGACCACCTGCGGGTTGATCTCCATCGGGAGGGGACGGCTCGGCGTCTGCCACGAGATCGAGTTGGTGTAGGCGCAACTGTAGCCCTCGCCGCAGTTGCTCGAGTTGGCGCCCGGATCCTCGACCGC
>WTGR01000410.1:0-2139 GCA_011523485.1 Acidobacteriota bacterium | reverse complement strand
CGCAACTGTAGCCCTCGCCGCAGTTGCTCGAGTTGGCGCCCGGATCCTCGACCGCCAGTTGCAGCGACGGCAGCAGCGTGTCGCGGCCGATGCGCCGCGCGATGTGCTGGTCGATGGTCGTCCCGGCGTCGATGTCCGCGCCGGTCGTCTTCTTCGGTTTCTCGGCGCACAGGTACGCGGCAGCCACGAAGTGGTCGGCGCCGGTCACGCCCTCCGGGGCTTCCGCCGACTGCGACCAGAGCCCGCTCGTGATCGTCACTTGGCTCCGGAACGGTTCGAGCGGTTCCCAGATGTACGGATACGAGAAGTCCCGGCCCTCCCGGTCGGGGATCCAGTAGCCGGGGGCGGCGCCGTGCGGGATGAAGATCCCGGTGAAGCGGGTCGGCGAGGGGACGGCGGCTCGTAGCGGCGTGGCGGCGGGCGCCATCGACTCGAGCAGCGGAAGCGCGACCGTCGCGCCCATGCCCCGCAGAAACGTCCGGCGCGGCAGATGCCGCTTCGCGATGAACATTCCTCAGCCTCCCTGGTCCTGCGCCGCGGGTGCTTCGCCGCCGATCTTGGTGTTCATCCGGAAGACGTCGCTGCGCACGACGCCCATCACCAGCGCCGTGAAGCGGTAGTCGTCGGCCGCCGCCTCGCGCACGATCGCCCGCACCGCCGGCATGTCGAAGTGCTCGACGCCGCGGCCGAGCGCGTAGGTCAGCAGCTTCTCGGTCACGGTCCGCACGAACTGGTCCGCGTAGCGCAGCAGGAACGCCCTGAGACCGGCCGGACCGTCCACCGGCCGGCCGTCGTACAGGACGTCCGAGGCGTCTATCGGGGCGCCCTGCTCGACGGCGCGCCAGCGGCCGATGGCGTCGAAGTTCTCCAGCGCGAACCCGATGGGATCCATCAGCCGGTGGCACGCCGCGCAAGCCGGGTTGCCGCGGTGCTGCTCCATCTTCTCGCGCATCGAAGGCTCGCGCGCGTTGCCGGCCGGGTCGCTCGACGGCGGCGGCAGTTCGGGCACGTCGGGCGGCGGGTCGGGCGGCACGACGCCCAGCAGGTTCTGCAGCACCCACTTGCCGCGCTGGACCGGAGACGTGCGGCCCGGCTGCGAGGACACCGTCAGGATGCCGCCCTTGCCCAGCAGCCCGCGCCGGACCGCGTGTCCGTCCCCGAGCGTGACCCGCCGAAACCGGCTGCCGTGGACGCCCGGAATGCCGTAGTGCCGGGCCAGCCGCTCGTCGACGAACGTGTAGTCGGCCGTCAGCAGGTCGAGCACGCTGCGATCCTCCGCGACGATGCTCGCGAAGAACAGCTCCGCCTCGCGGCGGAACGCCTGCCGCAGGTTGTCGTCGAAGTCGGGAAACCGCTCGACGACGGGGACCTGGCTTTCGAGTCCCCGCAGGGTCAGCCACTGACCCGCGAAGTTGGCGGCCAGGGCGGCCGACCGCGGGTCGGCCAGCATCCGCCGGACCTGCTCTTCCAGCACGCCGGGCTCGTGCAGCCGGTCCTGCTCGGCGAGATCGAGCAGCTCGTTGTCGGGGGCGCTGCTCCACAGGAAGAACGAGAGCCGCGAGGCGAACTCCAGGCCACTGACGGGATAGACGTCGCCCGGGGCCAGGCCGGGCGGCTCGACCTCGACCCGGTAGATGAAGCGCGGGTCGGTGAGGATCCGCTGGATCCCCATCTCGATGCCCGCCTCGAAGTCTCCGCCCTCGCGTCCGAGCCGATAGAAGCCCATCGCCGTGTCGAGGTCCGCGCCCGCGACGGCCCCCCGGTAGGCGCGGCGCAGAAGCCGCGACAGGATCCCGGTGGCGCAGGGCTCTTCGGCTGCGCCATCGGCCGGACGGCAGACGAAGATGCGGCGGCGGCTCGGCGTGTCGCCGGCGCCGGCGGCGCGATACGGGCCGTCGATGCGGAGGCTGCCGACGTGCGGATGGAACGTGAAGCCGGGCAGCCCGCCGGTCTCGATGGTGCTGCGCAGGAACGCGTCGTTCAGATCGAGGCTGGGCGCCAGGTTGGTGGCGAGGAACGTCGCGCCGACCGTGCGCGGGCCGGCCTCGACCGGAAGGCGGAGATCGATCGCCAGCTCGCGCGCCCCGCGGCCGCGGCTCCCCACCCCGAGCGCCTCGTCCCAGTCGACCAGCGCCACCC
>WTGR01000693.1 GCA_011523485.1 Acidobacteriota bacterium | reverse complement strand
GCATCCTCCACACGACGAACACGACGCCGAGCAATCCGGCGACCTCCGGCACGTAATCCATCACTGCTCCCACCATGCTGCGCGCTTCGACGACCGCAAGCCAATGTGCATTCACGTACCTGCCAGTATACCCAACCGCTACCTGCACTCGAGGTGGTCCACGGGAGCGCCCGGCAAGCTCAGACGTCGTTTCGCAGCAAGCCCTTCCCCAGCAGTACCGCCAGCGCGCCGAGGAAGTCGGCCAACTCCACCGGCGGATGCGACCGCCCGTATGCCTCGTAAAGGTCCGGCACCTGCGTCCGCTGGTCGGCCATGGCGACCAGCGCCGACAGATCGACGCCGCGCAGATACCGCAGGACCACGGTCCCCACCTCGCCCGCCGCGATCGAGAGGCTGGCGTCGGGCACGATCTCCCGCCCCACGATCGCCGGGGCCGTCGTGGCGCGGGCGGCGCGGGTCGGCCGCAGACGGATCGAGGGCGCGCGCCGCAGCGCCTCGAACGCGTCCCGTACCGCCGGATCACGACGAAACGCCTCCACCGCATCGGCCCCGCCGGCCCGGTCCGCCGCGGCGCCGACCGCGACCGGGTCGGAGCGATCGCTCCAGAACGGATGCAACTCGCGCCTGGACACCTGCGCGAAGAACTCCGCCGCCTGGCGACGGTAGCTGGCCCACGTCTCCTGCTCCCGCTCGGCATGGAACCGGCGGGCCAGATCCGCGCGGTCCGGATGTCGCAGACAGGTGTTCGTCACGATCGCGGCGAGCCAGCCCGACGCCATCGCCTTCTTGACCCCGAACGAGGACAGGGGATCGATGAAGCTCGCGGCATCGCCGACAAGGAGAAACCCGGCCCCCCCGAAACGGCGCGCGCCATACTGAGAAGCGTCGCAGGCCCAGGGCGGCCCCTCCAGCATCGCCCCGCCGGTCATGCTCGCCAGGTGACGGGTCTTCCCGATCTCGGCGGCGTAGCGTGCAGCCAGCGCGCCGGAATGATGCGTCTCCGTCGTGCGCGGGTCGACCATGACCGTCACGTACCGGCGGCGGCTCGACACAGGCACCGACCATGACCAACCGTCGCGGTAGGCCTCGACGACGGTGTGCGCGTCGCCGTCCTTCTCCGCTTCGGTGTCGCTGCCGGACACGCCGTCGAGCGGCGGCCAATCCTCGTCGCACCGCCAGACACCGATCAGGGCAAGCGTGGTCTCGCCGGCCTGCACGCGCGTCCGGTGATGGCGCGCGACGATCCCCGCCCGCCCGGAGCAGTCCAGGACGACTCGCGCCGCAGCCTCGACCGCATCGCCGCGCTCGTCCCGGCCGGTGACCGTGCATGGGAGCCCCTCTCCGACGATGCGCACGTGCCGCACCGCCACACCCGTCCGCACGACCGCACCTGCGCGCTGTGCTTCGGCCCGCAGCAGCCGGTCGAATTCCCGCCGCTGGACCTGGTAGCCGACGCGGCCCCCGCCGAACGTGGCGATCCGGGGCGGGCCGCCATCCCAACACACCGTGTTGCCGCTCGCGGTCAGGAACCCCGCCGCCTCGATCGGCTCGCGCACGCCGACCGCCTCGAACACCTTCCGGCAACTCGGCGGCAACGACTCGGCCAGTGACGGCGTGCCGTCGTCCGACTTCGTCAGCACCAGCACCGAGTGCCCCCACGCCGCGAGAAGGCGGGCCGCCGACGCACCGGCCGGACCGCCGCCGACGATCGCAACGTCAACGGGTACTTCCGAATCGGGCCGGCCGGCCATGTCGTTCGTAGAGGCTTCAGACGATACCCGCGCCCTCGGACCGGGCGGCTGCTCCGCCGGTTTCGACGGTCAGCATAATCGACCTTGTGAGACGGGTTGCCCTCGCTCGGCCGGTGAGATAATCTGAACCACGTTCCAGAGACTGCGTGCCCCGGAGGAATGCCATGCCCGCTATACGACCGATTCGCCTGATCCTGCTCGCCGCGGCCGTCGCCGTGGTCTTCGTTCAGCCCGCGTTCGCCCAGAACAGCGCGCGCATCGTCGGGGTGGTAAGCGACCACGAAGGGACCCCCGTCGAGGGCGCCCGCGTCCACATAGATTTCCAGGGCGGCATCACACGCAGCTTCGAGACCACGTCGAACGACGAGGGCGAGTACATCCAGATGGGCCTCGCGAGCGGTCCCTACATCGTTACGTACACGGCGGAGGGGATCGGCACCACGAGGTACAACCTCCGGTTGTCCGCCGGGCAGGAGCTCGAGCTGGATGTACAGATCCTCGGCCGGGGACAGGTCGACCGCACGGGTATGTCGGCAGAGGAAATCGCCGAGTTGGAAGCACGCGAAGCGACGGCCGACGCTTTCGAGGGCGGCCTGGAAGCGGCGCGGTCCGGCAACTACGACGAGGCGGCGGACCTCCTGAACGAAGCCATCGACACGACGCCGGATTGCGGCGAGTGCCTCCGCAACCTGGGCATCGTCGAGTACCAGCGGGGGAACTACGACGAGGCCGAGCAGGCCCTGCTGCGGGCGACCGAGATCGCCGCGGACGACGCGGCGGCGTTCGACACGCTGGCCGCCGTCTACAACGCGCAGCGGCGCTTCGACGATGCGGGTGAGGCGAGCGCCCAGGCGTCCCGGATCCGGGGCGGCGCCGGGGGTGGCGGAGGCGACGCCGGCGCGGTGTTCAATCAGGGCCTCGCCGCCTGGAACGCGGGGCGCACCGATGAAGCCCGCGGCCACTTCGAACAGACCCTGGAGCTGGACCCGAGCCACGGCGAGGCCAACTACTGGCTGGGTATGGCGAGCCTGAACGCCGGGCAGATCGCCGAGGCGGTCACCTACTGGCAGACCTACGTGGAACGCGAGCCCGACGGTCGCTTCGCGGCCCAGGCCTCCGGTCTGATCGCGCAACTCGCGCCGTAGACAGTCGGGGTGGGGCAGCGGGCGTGGCCCGATTCAGGGCCGGTGGCCGGTGCCCCAGCCGCGCAGGAGCCCGCCGCCCGGCGACTCCTCGCTCGTACGAGCTCGCAGCAACGGGCTGGCGCGGCGGCGCCGGCTCCGCCGACTACCTGCCCGGAAACTGGAGGAGGTTCCGGACCTCCTCCGACTCGAAGGCCTGCCGGGCTATCGTCTCCAGGATGCGGCTCTCGGTCCCGCTGCGGACCGACCCGACGAGCGTGACGATCGCCTGGTCCACGATGATGCGGAACGGCGGGATGATGTCGCCCGTCAGCGTGTAGTGCGACAAGGTTGGGTGCCGCAACGCGCGCGCGGCGATCTCCAGCCTCAGCCGGTCGTCGCGGGCAGAGGCCGACTGCTGGGCGATCCCCATGCGGACGTCCTGCACGCCGGGAATTCTCGCTACCCGCTCGAACAACTCCGCCGGCTTGTCCCGGTCCGGCGTCACGGCCCCGTTGAGGGTCACGACGCCGTCCTCCACACCGCCGCCGACGTAGTCCCAGATGGTGATGTAGCGGTAGTTGATGATCGCCCGGCCCACCTCGCGGGCAATCTCGTTGTCGTCCTCGACCTCCGGGACGGTCAGCTCGCTGGCGACGGTCTCCACCTGGGGGAACGCCAGCGTCCGGTTGATCGCCTCGGTCTTGTCCCACAGCGTCGGCACGCTGCCGGCGAGCGTCGCCTCGGTGCCG
>WTGR01000740.1 GCA_011523485.1 Acidobacteriota bacterium | reverse complement strand
GCGAGTCGTACTTCGACGACCTGACCATGCGGCGCGTCGCGATGCTCTACGGCATACCCTGCGTCACCACCCTGACGGGCGCCGCCGCCGCCGTCAGCGCCATCCGCGCCCTGCGGTCCGAGAAGCCCTCCGTCCGGCCGCTGCAGGAATACCACGCCGGCGTCGCCGCCCGCGGCTGATCGGCGCCGCGCCGCCGGCCCGCCCATCCCACTGATCCCTCCCCGCGACTGTCGCTCGCAGACTTGCGCCGGGACGGACCGCGGTCACCTTGCAGGATCGGCCGAGAGTTTGCATCGGCAGGGCGTGTGGCCCGACCCGCGCTGCCGCCCGCGCTCGCGCTCATCGCCGGGGCCGGCGTCGGGTGGGCGCTCCCGATCCCGACCCTGGCGACGACCCTGGGAGTCGCCGTCCTGGCGGTTGCCGCCGCAGCGCTGGGCGTCGTCTTCGGGGCTCGACGTCTCGCGGCCGTCCTGTGCCTGCTCGGCTACGCGCTGACCGGGCTGGCGGCCGGCCAGCGATCCCGTGCGGAGCTGCCGGCGCCGATCCTCGAGTGGTTCGAGGCGGAGATCGCGGCCGACGCGCCCGACGCCACGGCGTGGATCCTCGGACGGCTGCAGCGGGATGCCGCGCCCACCGAGTACGGCGCGAGCCTCATCATCGAGGTCGTCCGGATCGGGCAGGGGAGGGATCTGCGGCCCCTGCGCGGCGTCGTGCGGGCGAGCGTCGGCGGCTCCCTCGTCGGCGGGCGCATCGACGAGTGGCGGCAGGGCCGGATCGTGCGGCTTCCGGTGCGGTTGCGCCGGCCGGCCCGCCATGCGAACCGCGGCACGCCGGACCAGGCGCAGCGGCTGCAGGTGCGCGGGATCGACCTGCTCGGATCGGTGACCAGCGCGCTGCAGGTCGAGGTGATCGAGACCGGGGGCCTGCGACACGAATGGAGCGGCCGGGTGCGGGCGTTCATCCGGCGGTCCGTCGACGCGGCGGTGGGGACGCACGATGCGCGCTCGGCCGCCGTCGTCACCGCCGTGCTCATCGGCGACCGCGCCGGGCTCGATCGCGACACCACCGAGCGGCTGCAGCAGGGCGGCGTCTACCACGTCATAGCCATCTCCGGCGGGAACATCGCGGTGCTGACCGCGGCCCTGCTCCTGTTGCTGCGCCTCGCCGGGGCGGGCGGGCGGCACGCCTCGCTGCTGGCCATTCTCTGCCTCCTGGTCTACGCCCAGGTCGTCGCGCCCGAGGCGTCGGTGACGCGGGCGGTGTTCGCGGCGGCGGTCTTTCTCGCGGCGCGCGCGGCGGACCACCGAACGGAGCCTCTGAACACGCTGGCGCTGGCGGCCGGCTGCCTGGTGGCGGCGGACCCGCGCTCGCTGGTCGACCCCGGCTTCCAGCTCACGTTCGGGGCCACGGCCGGACTCCTGGTCGGGGTGCCGCGGCTCATGCGGTGGGTCGACCGGGGCGAAGCGCCGCCGAGGCCCGGTCGACCCGCGGACCGCGCACCTCGCGCGCCTGCCGTCCGGTTTCTGCTGGTGCCCGCCGCCGGCCTGCTCGTGGCGACGGTCTGCGCGGAGCTGGCGCTCTTCCCGATCGGCGCGCTGCACTTCTCGCGGGTCACCGTGGCGGGCCTCGGACTGAACTTCGCCGCGATTCCCCTGATGTCGGTCACCCAGCTCGCGGGCATGGCGGCGGTCGGCCTGGCCCCCGTCAGTGCCGCGGCGGCGGAGGCCGCCGGCTGGGTGGCGCATGCCGCGGCGGCCGGCATCGTCGAGTCGACGCGTGTCCTGGCCTGGGCGCCCTGGCTGTCGTGGCGGCTCCCCGCCCCGGCGCCGGCCGCCGTGGCCGTGTACTACGCCGGGTGGGTCATCTGGCTCGCCGCCGATCACGGACGGCGGAGGCGGTCGGACGGCGCGTCACCGGCAGGCACGGTACCGGACGCCGGGGGCTTCGGCAACCGGATCGGGTCGGCGCGGTGGGTCGGCGCGGCGCTGGTCCTGGCGAGCGCGGCGGCGATGCTGGCCGCCCCGATCCCGGGCCTGGCCGGCCGGGGCGCCGTGGACGCCTGCGGGCCATTGCCCCCGGCGACCGCCGGTGCGAAGCGGCTGCGGGTCGATTTCCTCGACGTCGATCAGGCGGACGCCACGCTGGTGCGCTTTCCGGACGGCCGCTCGCTGCTGGTGGACGCGGCGGGGCAGGCGCGCGGCCGGGCGGACGTCGGCGGCCGGGTGGTCGTGCCCGCCGTCTGGGCCCTCGGGGTACGCCGCCTCGACTACCTCGCGATCACCCATGGCCACCCGGACCATATCGGCGGGGCTGCCGCCGTGCTGCGCGATCTCCGGCCGCGGGAGGTGTGGGAGGGGATTCCGGTGCCGTCGTCGGAGCCGCTGGCCGCGTTGCGGAGCGGGGCGCGGGCAGCGGGGGCCGCATGGCGCAACGTCCACGCCGGCGATGTGGAGCGCATCGGCGGCGTCCGCGTCCGGGCGTTGCATCCGCCCGCGCCCGACTGGGAGCGCCCGCGCGTGCGCAACGACGACTCCCTGGTGCTGGATCTGCGCTACGGCGAAGTATCCATCGTCCTGCCCGGCGACATCGAGGCGGGGGTGGAAGCGGCCGTCGCGGCAGCCCTCGACCCGGCGGGACGGCGCGTGGTGAAGGCGCCGCACCACGGCAGCCGCTCGTCCAGCTCCGCGACTTTCGTGAGGGCGCTGCGTCCGGTCCTGGCGGTCGTGAGCGCGGGCCGCGACCATGCTTTCCGGCACCCGCACCGGGACGTGGTCGCCCGCTACGAGGCGGCCGGCGCGGTCGTGCTGGCGACCGGGAACGAGGGCGCCATCGCGATCTGCACCGACGGCCGCGGTCTTGCCGTGTCGACCCACGACGGACGTCGCTTCGCCTGGTGATCGATGCGATCACGGGCGAGACGGCAGGCGACCGAGCCTGCGCCGGGCGTCCGGCTGCGCGGCGTCAGTCGCCGGCCTTCACCCGCGCCCACTCCGCTTCCATCTCCTCGAGCGTCGCGTCCCGAAGCGCGACGCCGCGTTCCCGGAGGCGTGTCTCCAGCGCCGCGAAGCGCGCGGAGAACTTCCGGTTGGCGGCCCGCAGCGCCGTTTCCGGATCCACGTCGAGATGCCGAGCGAGGTTGGCGACGGCGAACAGGAGATCCCCGAGCTCCTCCTCGATGTCGGCCGCGGATCCCGCGGCCCGCGCCTGCGCGAGCTCCCGCAGCTCCTCGGCGACCTTCGCCTCGACGCCGTCCGCGGCCGTCCAGTCGAAGCCCACCGTGGCGGCGCGCTTGCCGAGGCGGTAGGCGCGCAGCAGCGCCGGCAGGCTCTCGGGGATCGAGCCGAGGGCGCTCGCCGGCCGTCCGGCCGTCCGCTGTTCATCTGCCTTGATCTCTTCCCACCGGCGCTTGACCTGGTCGGCGTCCGGGGCATCCTCGTCGCCGGCCTGCTCGCCGAAGACGTGGGGATGGCGCCGTACCAGCTTCTCGCAGATGGCGCGCAGCGAGTCGGCGATGTCGAAGTCGCCGCGCTCGGCGCTGATCTGCGCCAGGAACACCGCCTCGAGCAGGAAGTCGCCCAACTCGTCGCGCAGGGCGTCGCGGTCGCCGCGGTCGATGGCGTCGAC
>WTGR01000915.1 GCA_011523485.1 Acidobacteriota bacterium | reverse complement strand
CGTAGATGGTGCTCAGCCCGCACTTCTTGCTCCAGCGCTGGCCGGCGGCGCCGGAGGCGAACGAGCCGAGGATGTTGAACAGGCCGATGACCGCTATGGCCCCCGCCCCCACCGCGGCGGAGAGCCCGAGGTCGCGGACGTAGGCCGGGAAGTGCACCGTGATGAAGGCGACGTGGAAGCCGCAGACGAAGAAGCCGGTGGTCAACAGCGCGTAGCCCCGGTGGCCGAACGCCTCCCGCAGGGCGGCGGGCAGCGACTGCTCGGCCGCCGGCGCCTCGCCGCGCACCGCCGGGGAGGCGGGCAGCACGAAGGCCAGCGGCGCGATAAGCAGGGCCGACCCGGCGAGGAACAGCAGCGCGGCCTGCCACCCGTAGGCGGAGATGAACGCCTGGCCCAGCGGCGAGAACACCACCTGTCCGGAGGACCCCGCCGCGGTGCCCAGCCCGAGCGCCAGCGAGCGCCGCTCGGGCCCCACCACCTTGGCCATCGCCGCGAGCGCGATGGAGAACGCGGTGAACGCCACCCCGACCCCCACCAGGATGCCGGCCGTCAGGTGCAGCATGCCGGCGCTCTCGGCGGTCGTCATCCCCCAGATGCCCGCGGCGTAGATCAGCGCCCCCAGCGCCAGCACCCGCGGCGGCCCGAAGCGGTCGCTGAGCGCGCCGGCGAACGGCAGGGCCACGCCCCACGTGAGGTTCTGGACCGCCAGGGCCAGCGCGAAGGTCTCGCGTCCCCAGCCGCGCGCCGAGGTCATCGGCTCCAGGAAGAGCCCGAAGACCGAGCGCGCCCCGAAGCCGAGCATGGCGATGGCGCACGCCGCCGCCATCACCAGGGCGGGGGTCCGCCAGCGCGGCGCAGCGGGGCGATCCTGCGGAACGTTCGTGGAGCTGTCGGTCAACGCGTTGCCCTGGGGGCGCGTCTGCATGTCAGCCATTCCATGGCTCTTCACACCGTGATCCGGCGTCCAACAACATACTCCCCGTGCATGTTAATCGCGCTTCAACATTCACGGTGAGTTCGACGTGATGGTTGTCACGGACGGATCGCCAGCGGCCAGTTCCGCGTAGAGCGCGGCGTACTCCGCGGCGGTACGGTCGACGGAGAAGTCCTGCGCCATGGCGTTCGCCATCAGCCGCCGCCACGCGTCCGGCCGGCCGAAGCAGTCGAGCGCCCGGTCGACGGCCCCGACGAGCGCCTCCGGCGCGTAGTCCCCGAACAGGAAGCCGGTGCCTTCGCCCGTCGCCGGGTCGAAGGGCACGACCGAGTCGCGCAGGCCCCCGGTGGCGCGCACGATGGGGATCGTGCCGTAGCGCAGGCTGTAGAGCTGGTTGAGGCCGCTCGGCTCGTAGCGCGAGGGCATCAGGAACAGGTCGCTGCCCGCCTCGATGACGTGGGCCAGCTCCTCGTCGAAGCCGATGCGGGTGGCCATCCGGTCCGGGTGGCGCCGGGCGAATCCGGACAGCATCTGCTCATGATGCGGATCGCCGGTCCCCAGCACCGCGATCTGCAGGTCCCGCGACAGCAGCGCATCGAGGGCGCCGGCCAGGACGTCGAGCCCCTTCTGGTCGACCAGCCGGGCGACCATGCCGGCGAGCGGCGCGTCCGACGGCGGCAGACTCAGCCGCTGCTGCAGATCCCGCTTGCAGTCGTGCTTGCCGTCGGGGGCGGCCGCGGAATAACGCCGGACGATGAAGGCGTCCGCCGCCGGGTCCCAGACGCCGTAGTCGGCGCCGTTCATAATCCCCGTCAGGTCGCCTGCCCGCTCCCTGAACACGCCGTCGAGACCGCAACCCTGCTCCGGCGTCCTGACCTCCTCGGCGTAGCTGGGACTGACGGTTGTCAGGCGGTCCGCAAGGGAGAGGCCCGCCTTCAGGTAGCTGATGTTCCCGTGGAACTCGAAGTTCGGCCAGTAGTGCGCCGAATCCACCTGCAGACGCGGGAACACGCCGGCGTCGAACAGCCCCTGGTAGCCGACGTTGTGCACCGTGAACAGGGTGCGCGTGGAGGTCAGGGACGGGTAGCGCTCGGGTTGCAGCCGGAGGTACGCCACGGTCAGGCCCGTCTGCCAGTCGTGCCCGTGCAGCACGTCCGGCGGGTCGACCCGGGCGAGCAGCGCGAGCGCGGCCCGCGCGAAGCAGGCGAACCGGTCGGCGTTGTCCGGGTACTCCGTCCCGCCCCGGCCGTACAGGCCGTCACGGTCGAAGAATCGATCGACCCGGACGAAGCGGGCCCGCGCGCCTTCACCGCCGACGCCCGCCAGGATCTCCACCTGTTCGATGCCGCCGGCGGCGGGAACCGGAAAGGCCATCCCGGTCGCGGCGACGTCGCCGCGTTCGAGAACGCAGCGGTAGGCCGGCAGGACGAGGGTCACGTCGAGCCCGCGACGCGCCAGCGCGGCGGCCAGCGAGCCGACCATGTCGGCCAACCCGCCGGTCTTGGCGAACGGCGCCGCCTCGGAGCTGACAATGGCAACCCGCATGTCCCGGCGCCTCCCTCGTCCCGGCAGATCCGGGCGGACCGCCCCGCGCGCCCGGTTCGCATGCGGGCGGACTGCACGCCCGAACCCTTTGCGCGGGCTCGCGGAATAGTGTACAAGCGAACATCGTCGGCCCGGGAGGCCAGGATAGGATACGTCACCATGAGCTCGACCACTGCCGCCGGGGTGCGGGACGTACGCTACGAGCCCGAGGAGCAGCCGCCGCCCGCGCTCGCCCTCGGGCTCGGATTCCAGTTCGCGATGCTCACCGTGGCGGGCATCGTGCTGACGCCGGCCATCGTGGTGCGCGCGGCCGGAGGCAGCGAGGACTTCCTGTCGTGGGCCGCCTTCGCGGCGCTCGCGATCAGCGGCGTGACGACGGTGCTGCAGGCGGTCCGGGTCGGGCGGATCGGATCCGGCCACGTGCTGCTGATGGGCACCTCGGCCGCCTTCATCGCCGTGTGCGTCACCGCGCTCATCGACGGCGGGCCGGGGCTTCTCGCGACGCTGGTCACCGTCTCCGCGCTGTTCCAGTTCGGGCTCTCGACCCAGTTGTCCCTGCTCCGGCGGGTTCTCACCCCGACGGTGTGCGGCACCGTGATCATGCTGATCCCGGTGACCCTGATGCCGATCATGTTCGGCATGCTCGGCGACGTGCCGGAAGGCTCGCCGCCGGCCGCCGCCCCGGCCACGGTAGCCGCGACGCTCATCGTCACGGTTGCGGTCACGCTGCGCGCCACCGGCGTCGTGCGCCTGTGGGCGCCGGTCGTCGGTATCGCCAGCGGCTGCGTGGTCGCCAGCATGTTCGGTCTGTACAACACCCGGCTCATCGCCGAGTCGAGCTGGATCGGGTTGCCGGCGGGCGGCTGGCCGGGATTCGACCTCCAGTTCGGCGTCGCGTTCTGGTCGCTGCTGCCGGCCTTCATCTTCGTCACCCTGATCGGAGCCATCGAGACCATCGGCGACAGCGTCGCCATTCAGCGCGTCTCGCGACGGAATGCACGGGCCACCGACTACCGCGTGGTGCAGGGCGCGGTCACCGCCGACGGCGTGGGCAACCTGCTGTCGGGCCTGGCGGCAACGGTGCCGAACACGACCTATTCGTCCAGCGTCTCGGTGACGGACATCACCGGGGTCGCCTCGCGCACCGTCGGCATCTACA
>WTGR01000004.1 GCA_011523485.1 Acidobacteriota bacterium | reverse complement strand
GGTGCTCGACCAGGTTGGACAGCGTGTAGTTGTCCTTGCTGTGCGTGCCGTCCTTCACGTTCGTCAACCCGATGTGCTGATGCGCGTCGATCAGCGCCGGGATGACGGTCTTGCCGGACAGGTCCACGCGCGCGGCGTCCGCGGGAGGCTCCCTCTCACCCCGTCTGCCCACCCAGGCGAAGACGCCGTCCTCGATCAGAAAGGCCGACGGCTCGATGGGCGCGCCGCCGTTGCCGTCGATGAGCCGGGCGCCCTCGAACCACGTGGCGTTTCCCGTCGCCTCCCGCTCTTGCGCCGAGACGCATGCGACGCCGAGCACCGACGACGCGCAGACGTCGCAGTCCCAGCAACCCGTCGTTGCACAGCCCAGACTGGTGACCGCGAGAACGCAAACGGCCAGCCAGCCAGGCAAAGTCATGCCCGACCGTTTCCTGGCGAACGACTCGGAATCCGGCATCGGTGTACCTCCACCCATCGGATGGCGCGCGCCGGACCATCCGGTTGACGGCGCCGGCTCGCGCTGACCTCATCGTATGGCATCGGCACGTCTCGCGGCATCCGGACGCTGGACCCCACTGTGTTCGATGCGTATCATGGAGCGATGGGCAACTTGCATGCACGTGCAATGCGCGGCGACAGCGGGACGGCAAGCGTCCCGGCTCGGGACGTGGGCCCGGGCGAATCTCTGCGCTACGATGCGCTCCGGTTTCCCGGCTGCCACAGCATCTCCCTGACACGCGATCAGTTCGAGAACTTCAATGACCGGATCGAGTACTGGGACGCCCGTACGGACACCGCCTGGGTGGTCGCGGACAACTACGCCGCCCACGAAGGGACCTCGCGGCGGCTGGCCCACCTGGCCGAGCGAATCGCCTCGGTGCGCGGCACGCCAATAGTGTCGTACGGCTCGGTCACCCTGCTCGTGCTGGACGACGCTGGCGAGCCCCGGCGGGCGATGGAGGCCGACGAGACGCTGTACCTCCACCCGAAACGTGCGGCGATTCCGGAGAAGTCCCTGATCATCGGTGAGCACGACTTCCCCGACGTCGTGCTCGAGGTGGACCACACGACCGACGTGCGTCCGGGGAAGCTGTTGCTGTACGAGGCCTGGGGCTTTCCGGAGCTGTGGGTGATCGTGCCACCGGCCGGGGGTTCGCCGAGGCGACCCGCGGGAGTGACGATTCACCGCCTGCAGGAAGGACGGTACCAGTCGGTGCCGACCAGCGGCGCGTTTCCAGGCTGGACGGCGGGCGAGATCTACGACGCGATGACCGAGCCGACGCCGACGGCCGCCACGTACCGAATCCTGGAGCGGGTAGGGCGGGAGATCGGTACGCGGGAAGGAACCAGCCCGGCCGACGATCCGCTGTCGCGCGTGCTGATTGCGGAAGGGCGCTCGGAGGGCCGCGCGCAAGAGCTCGCCGCGGCCGCGCGGAGCCTGCTGCAGGTCCGTGGGCTCTCCGTGTCGGCGGCGTTTCCCAGGCGCGCGGCAGCGTTCAGCGATATCCCGCGGGACGCCGTGATAGCGGCGGCTTACGCCTGCGCCGACGAGGCCGACTTCTGGAGCCGTCTTTACTGTCAACTCTCGTGGCAGGTGAAGCGGTGAAGATCACCCTCGACACGGCGGAGTTGACGGAGGAGGCGGCGCAGAAGGTCATCCTGCATCTGGGTACGTGTCCGGCGAGCCGGCCGCCCGGCGAGCCTGAGACACCCGACGACCTCCACCGACCGGTTCCGGCGCGCCATCCGTTCGCATCCGGCCGGGGCTGACAGAAGCAAGGAAGTTCCTTACAATGTGAATCTTGCCCACACCAGACCGAGGGGGATTCGTGATCGTCAGCAAGCTGACTTCCAAGGCCCAGACAACCATCCCGCAGCCGATCCGCGCGGCGCTCGGGCTGCAGCCGGGGGACGAGCTGTTGTACGAGGTCCTTGATCGGGGCGTCATGCTCACCAAGGCGCGGCGAGGTACCCCGACGGACGATCCGTTCCGGACGTTCGAGGAATGGCGCTCGGCGGCCGATACCAAAGCCTATGCGGACCTTTGAGCGAGGTGACGTGGTCAAGGTGCCGTTCCCGTACACGGACCGCGCAACACGGCAATCACGACCGGCCCTGGTGGTCTCGACGGCTCGACTCAAGGACCTGCACGGACTGTTGTGGGTCGTCATGATTACCAGCGCCGAGAACCGAGGCTGGCCCGACGACGTGCCGGTTGCCAACCTGAAGATGGCGGGTCTGCCCGTCCCGTCCCTCATCCGGTGCGCCAAGATCGCGACGATTGACGCGTCTGACGCCTCGAAGCTGGGGCAGGTGTCGACAGCCCAGGTCAGACGCGTCACGGGAAGGCTCGTGCAAGGGCTGGGGGCCGTGTGAACGGTGCTCGACGAGGGCGTGACCGCTATCGGCGTCGACCGTCCCGTCGGGGCGGACGCACTCAGAGCGCGTCGCGTGACATCAGGAAGGCGTGCACCTGCCAGATCTCGTCCAGCGACAGCAGTTCCCCGAAAGCCGGCATGTTCGTGCCCGAGCGGCCGCCGTTCACCGTGTCCAGAAACTGACCGGGCGAGAGACTGTTGCTGAACAGGCTCCCTCCGGCGCCGGCGCCGGAACGGTGACAGACGGCGCAGCGCGCGCGGTAGATCCGTTCACCCGCCGCGATCGCAGCCTCGTCGCCCAGCACGGGATTGGCGACGTCGCCTGCGACCGGTGGGACCGGTACGTCCGACCCGGACGGAGCAGCCGGCGTGATCGGCTCGCTGCCCTCGGTCGGCTCGAACCCGTATCCCGGCAGCACGCGGCCGCCCAGCGTGTGACCCGGCTCGCCGACCCGCGGCAGGCCGCCCGGCAGCGGCGTCAGGTTCGTGCCCGGCTGCACTTCGCGGGGGCCGCCGTCGAGCGCGAACACCCAGAGGTTCCCCGCCTTCGGCTCCGTGTAGTAGAACGTCATGTCCCCGCCGATGCCGCCGGACGGCACGGCCACGTACTGCGTCCCGTCGAGCTCGTAGGTGATGGGGCTGCCGATGATGCCCGAGCCGGTCTGGAACTGCCACAGCACGTCGCCGCTGCGGGCGTCGATAGCCATGAAGTAGCCGCGCATGTCGCCGGTGAACACCAGCCCGCTGGAGGTGGCCACGGCGCCGGCCCAGAAGGGGGCCGGACTCACCACGCGCCACAGGACCTCCTGCTCGACCACGTCGAAGCCGACGAAGTTGCCCGGGTTGTCGCTGGTCAGGTACTGCTGGTAGTCGCCGCCGAGGTAGGCCTCGCCGTTGGTCGGCGGCTCGAACTGGTCCTCGGCCCAGAAGCGGTAGCCCATCGCCCACTGGTTCGACATGAAGTAGAGCGCGCCCAGCTCCGGGTTGAAAGCGAGCGGCTGCCAGTCGATGGCCCCCTCCAGGCTGGGAATGATCGGCCCCACCTCGGGACCGCCGGACTGCGCCAGCATGTCGGGATTCACCTGCGGCCGGCCGGTCTCCGGATCGAGACCGAAGGCCCAGTTGATGCCCGGCACGATCGGCTCGCCGTAGAGAAAGCGGCCGTCCGTGCGGTCGAGGGCATAGAAGAAGCCGTTCTTGTCGTGGTGGAACAGCGCCTTGACCGGCCCGTGGTCGCGCAGCGTCACGTCGGCCAGCACCGGCG
>WTGR01000589.1 GCA_011523485.1 Acidobacteriota bacterium | reverse complement strand
CGCCCGACCTGCAGGGCGTCTGGGACTACCGGACGATGACGCCGCTGCAGCGCCCGCGTGAGCTCGCCGGCAAGGAAACGCTGACCGCCGAGGAGGCGGCCGCGTACGCGCAGCGGGAGAACGAGCGGCTGGACGACTACGACCGCGCGCCCAGCGTCCACGCCAAGTGGTGGCTCGACTACGGGCGGGCGCTGACCGTCGACCGACGAACCTCGTTGATCGTGGATCCGCCCGACGGCCGGCTTCCGGCGGTGACCGAGGACGCGAGACAGCGCGCGGCGGCGCGCGCCGAGCGGCGGCGGCTGTACGGCGGAGACGGGGCCGATTACAGAGGGCTGACCGAGCGCTGCATCACGTTCGGTATGCCGCGGCTGCCGGGCGCCTACAACAACAACTTCCAGATCCTGCAGACGCCGACCCACGTGGCTATCGTGTCGGAGATGATCCACGATGCGCGCATCGTCCCGCTGGACGGCCGCGCGCATCTGCGGGCGGACCTGCCGCAGTGGCACGGCGACTCGCGGGGGTACTACGACGGCGACACGCTGGTGGTCGAGACCGTCAACTTCTCGCCCAAGAGCGCGTTCCGCGGCTCGACCGAGAAGCTGCGGCTCGTGGAACGCTTCACCCGCGTCGGCCCGGACACCGCCCACTACGAGATCACGATGTCGGACCCGGCCACCTGGACGAGCTCGTGGACCGCGCTGGTCCCGATGACGAAGACCGACCCCGACCAGGTGCTCTACGAGTACGCCTGCCACGAGGGCAACCTCGGGCTGCGGAACATACTGCACAACGCGCGGTACGAGGAAGATCCGGACTACGCGGACAAGCTGCCGGCGCCCGGCCGGAACTGACGAAGCGCGGCAGAACAACGGAGCGACGACAACGATGCGCAGCGCAAGACCATCCGTCCTGTTCGGCGTGACACTCGCGGCCGTCCTGGGCCTGGCGGCCACCGCCGGCGCCCAGAACGAGCCGATCAACTTCACCGACCACATCCGCCCGATCATGGAGCGGGCCTGCTGGAACTGCCACGGCGAGGCGGCCCAGCTCTCCGACCTGGATCTGAGCAGTCGCGACGGCGCCCTCGAGGGCGGCACCAAGGGCCCCGCCATCGTACCCGGCCGGGCCGAGGACAGCCTGCTGTTCCGGATGGTGGCCGGCCTCGACCAACCCTCGATGCCGATGACCGGCGATCCGCTGAGCGACACGGAGCTCGCGGCGGTCCGCACCTGGATCGACGAGGGCGCGCACTGGGACACCGGCGAGGTGACGGCCGCCGCCGACGCGCTGGCCGCGCTCGAGAACGACGAGCTGCCGCCGGGCGCCCGCGACTACTGGGCGTTCCGGCACCCGCAGCAGGCGCCGGTGCCGGCCTCGCGCGAGTTCGATCACCCGGTCGACCGCTTCCTCGAAGCCTCGCGGAAGGACGCCGGACTGACCGCCGCGCCGCGGGCCGACCGCCTCACACTGCTGCGGCGCGCCTATCTCGACCTGATCGGCATGCCGCCCACCCCCGAGCAGGTGGAGGAGTTCCTGGCCGACACCGGGCGCGGCGCCTGGGAGCGGCTGATCGACAAGCTGCTCGATTCGCCCCACTACGGCGAGCGCTGGGGCCGGCACTGGATGGACGTGGCGCGCTACGCCGACACCGACGGGTTCGAGCAGGACTACGTCCGCCCGAACATGTGGCGCTACCGCGACTACGTCATCGACGCGTTCAACGACGACAAGCCGTACAACCAGTTCCTGCGCGAGCAGATCGCGGGCGACGAGCTGGATTACGTGACGGACGAGACGCGCATCGCCACCGGCTTCCTGCGGTCCGGCCCGCGCGTAAACTTCCGCGAGAAGGACAACCCGGAGCGCCGCCACGACTACCTGGACGACGTGCTGGCGACGGTCGGCCGCGGCGTCCTCGGCATGACGGTCCACTGCGCCCGCTGCCACGACCACAAGTTCGACCCGATCCTGCAGAAGGACTACTACAGCATGCAGGCGTCGATCTACGGCTACGTCGAGATCGACTACCCGCTGCTGGATCGGGACGAGGCGGACGCCTACTTCGCGGCGATGCGGGATGTCGACGAGCGGCAGCAGCCGTTGCGCGACGAGGTGGACGAGATCGAGACGCCGTACCGCGAGGAGCTCCGCGAGGAGATGATCCGGGAGCGGTTCCCGGAGAACGTGCAGGCGGCGGCCTTCAAGCCGGAGGCCGAGCGCACCCCGGGCGAGCAGCTCCTGGCCACGCAGGTGCTCACCATCAACCCGCCGCGCGCGCAGGTCGCCGCCGCCCTGACCCCGGAGGACAAGGCGCGGGTGGACGAGCTGAGCGCGGAGATCGCGGCGCTCGAGGACGAGCGGCCTCCCACGCCGGCGATGGCGCATATCGTCACCGACGGCGACTACCGCTTCGCGCCGGACGGCCCGGGCGACCAGGTGATCGGCTGTCCGGAATGCCGGACGCCGCCCGAGGTCGACGGCACCTACCTGTACGAGGAAGGGGGGCCCGCCTACCAGGCGCCGCCCAACTACTTCCTGATCCGCGGCGACCCGTTCAGCCCCGGCTCGCCGATGTCGCCGGGCTTCCTGACCGCCGCCACCTACGGCGACCCGCCGACGGAGCTTTCCCGCCCCGACGGCCGCACGTCCGGACGGCGCCTGGCGCTGGCCGAGTGGATCGCGTCGCGCGACAACCCGCTGACGGCGCGGGTCATGGCCAACCGGATCTGGCACCACCACTTCGGGCGGGGGATCGTCCGGACCCTGGACAACCTGGGCCGGATGGGCGACACGCCGACCCACCCCGAGTTGCTCGACTGGCTGGCCGTCGAGTTCATGGACCGCGGCTGGAGCATCAAGGAGATGCACCGGCTGCTGATGACGTCCGAGGCGTACCGCATGGCGTCCTCCTTCAAGCATGAGGCGAGCGCCGACGCGGATCCGGAGAACAATCTGCTCTGGCGCTACCGCGGGCAGCGGCTCGAAGCCGAGATCCTGCGCGACGCCATCATGACGGTCAGCGGCGGCATCGACCTGACCGTGGGCGGGCCGGCGGTCTTCCCGCACATCCCGTCCGACATCCTGTTCCAGTCGGACGGCAAGGGCTTCTGGTGCGGCAATCCCCCGGCCGGACAGCGGATCACGGCGCCGTCCACCGGCTTCTGGTGCGAGGAGCCCGACCGTCCCGAGGTGTGGCGCCGCAGCGTCTACGTCTTCCGGCGCCGGTCGCTCGGCTTCCCGTTCTTCGACACGTTCGACCTGCCGGACCAGAACCAGACGGCGGCGGCGCGCAACGTCTCCACGGTCTCGACGCAGGCGCTGACGCTGATGAACAACCCGTTCGTGTTGAACCAGGCCGAGCTGTTCGCCGAGCGGCTCGAGCGCGAGGCGCCGGGCGATCTGGACGCCCAGATCGATCTCGCCTACCTGATCGCGCTGACCCGCAAGCCGACCGACGCGGAGCGCGAGGTCGCCCGCGGCCTCGCCACCGAGCAGTCGCTGGTCGACTTCACGCACGTCATGATGAACCTGAACGAGTTCCTGTACCTGAGATAGCAGGACGGACACGGAATCGCTGACACACTGCGGCAGACCGAGAGACAGAGGACACGACGATGCACGACGATCATCACCACCACTGCC
>WTGR01000743.1 GCA_011523485.1 Acidobacteriota bacterium | reverse complement strand
ACCCCGAGATCGGGGTCGCCGAGCCGCACCACCCGGTCTCGCACCACCGGTTCCGGGAGGAGCAGTTGGTCAAGCTGGCCAAGATCAACACGTTCCACATGTCGATCTTCGGGCGCTTCCTGGAGAAGATGCGGGCGACCACGGACGGCGACGGAACGCTGCTCGATCAGTCGATGGTCGTCTACGGGGCCGGCATGGGCAACAGCAACGCCCACGATCCGCTCGACCTGCCGATGGTGGTGGCCGGCGGCGGCGGCGGTACGCTGAAAGGCAACCGCCACGTCCGCCTGCCGGAAGGCACGCCGCTGGCCAACATGCATTTGACGCTGCTCGAGAAGATGGGCATGCCGGCCGAGCGTCTCGGCGACAGCACCGGCGAGTTGCCGATCCTGTCGGGTGTGTAGGGAGTCGGCCGCTCAGGCGTCTGCACTGCAACCGATGCGGGCGCAGACGCCGTCGGGCCGGCGGCAGGCGCGGTTGCCGAGTGTGTAGTTCAGCGGGTGCGAGTACTCGCGGCGATGTGCATGCGCCGCGAGCGCTCGGTCCGCGGGGTTCGGATTCGAAGGACGGACATCAGATGCGCAAAACCATCCGACTCATCAGCGTCGCGGCCGTCGTTCTGCTGTCTTCCGCCCTTGTCGTCGCGGCTCCGCCCGATCTGCGGGTGGCCGATGCGGCCAGGAGCCAGAGCGTCGAGGCGGTCCGTGCGCTGCTCGATGCCGGCGCCCCCGTGGACAGCGTCCAGGCCGACGGCTTCACCGCGCTGCACTGGGCGGCGCAGTGGGATCGCGCGGACCTCGCCGACGTGCTGATCGGCGCCGGCGCGGACGTGGATGCGGCCGACCGCTACGGCGTCACTCCGCTGGTGCTGGCCTGCACGAACGCCAGCCCCGGGATGGTCGAGCGGCTGCTCGAAGCCGGAGCGGATCCGCACGGCGCCCAGGCGACGGGCGAGACGGTGCTGATGACGTGCGCGCGCGGCGGCGTGCCGGATACGGTGACGTCGTTGCTCGACCACGGCGCCGACGTGAACGCGAGCGAAGCCACGAACGGGCAGACGGCGCTGATGTGGGCCGCGTGGGAGGGGCACACGGACGTGGTCCGCACGCTGATCGAGCACGGGGCCGAGGTGGATGCGCGCACGACGACGGGGTACACGGCGCTGGTGCTCGCGGCGCGCGAGGGCTATCGGGAGGTAACCGAACTGCTGCTGGAGGCGGGCGCGGACGTCAACGCCTCGGCGGTGGACGGCACCACGGCCGTGCTCGTCGCCACGGTTCGCCGACACCTCGACTACGCGGAGTTCCTGCTGGAAAACGGGGCGGACCCGAACCTCGGGCCCGGTTTCTCGCCGCTGCACTGGGCCGCGGGGAAGTGGGACACCGAGCTGAACGACCTCTCCAACGGCGTCGCCGAGGGCAACCAGTGGAGCCCGTTCGGCGGGTTGCACGCGGCCGACCGGCTGCGCATGGTCACCGCGTTCCTCGAGCACGGCGCCGACCCGGACCGCCAGACGGCCCGGACCCCCGGGTTCCACATCCAGGTGAAGGGCCATCTGGGGAACATGCGCGGGGCGACCGCGTTCGCGATCGCGGCCAAGGCGAACGACCTGCCGGTGATGCGGGCGTTGCTCGACGCCGGCGCGGATCCCTTCATCCCCACCGTCGACGGGACGACGCCGCTGATGCACGCGGCCGGCATCGGCCACGAGCCGGGCATCACCCGGTCGACCGAGGTCGAGGCGCTCGACGCCATCCACCTGATCGTGGAGATGGGCGGTGACGTGAACGTGGCGAACGACCGGGGCGACACCGCGCTGCACGGCGCGGCGTGGCGGGAGCGCGCGGACTCGATCGTGCAGTTCCTTGTGGACCGCGGCGCCGACATCGACGCGAAGAACAACCGCGAGTGGACGCCGCTCGTAGTCGCCGAGGGCATCCACACCGGCGGCAATTTCGCGAAGTCCGACACGACGGCCGCGCTGCTGCGCTCGCTGGGCGCGGAGCCGAGCCCGCCGGACATCGTGCGGGAGCCGGACGCGCGGTAGGAGCCCCTAACGCCACCGATCCTGGTTTCTGCTCGCCGGCGACGAGTTGCGAATCGGACGCGCGCGGGCCTCTGGCGACACGCGCTGCACTAGACTGGTTTCCGTGGCGAGTCGGATCAGTTCGGGCCGCGGGCGGCGTTCTCTGCATCGTGCCACGGATTCGTCGGTGACCGGCAACGACGCCGGAGCGCTCATCGATGACATCAGGCGTCTCATCCTGGGAGCCTATCCCGCTACAGAGCGCTGAACGACGAACGCGCCGGAATCCGCGCTGCGATCGTCGAGAGTGCACGGGCGCCGGCACCGTGAGCGATTTCCTGATCGGGAAGCAGCAGAGCCTGGAGCACTGTCTGGCGCGTGTGCGCCGCGCCACGTAGCGCTGGCTTCCTGAGACACGTCGCGTTCCGCGAGATGCGGATTGCTACTTCTTGCTCCGGCTGCCGGCACCCCGCTCCTCACTACCCCACTGCTGGCGCCGCATGGTTTTCAGCAACGCCGGTGCAGCGAGCCCCAAGACCAGGAAAACGAGCAACCAGTTGGTGGCGACCAGCAGCAACCACTCCGCGAGGTCGGCTCCAGCCAACCCCGCCCCGGCAGCCAACCCGGACGCGGTACCGCACGCCATCAACGCGGCGTACCGCCACGGCGAATACATGGCCCAGAGGTTCGCCTGACGCCACCACCGCATCATGACCTGCGACAGCTTCACGGTATCCCTACTCTCCGGATGGTGGGGTCATGCGATGCAAGCGCGGGTCGGCCGCATCATCGCTATCGAGGTGCTCCAGCGTCGCCATGATGCCGCCGAAGACATAGGAGGTGAATCCGGTGAACCCGAACAGCAGACTGAGCGCGAGTCGGTCCGCTGGGCTGGACAACCCGTCTCCGATGGCGCTGCGCACGAAGAACATCGCCGACGACATGGACAGCTAGGCAAGCAACCATACGCCGATGCGTCGCTGGTTCGTCGCCGCGCCCATGAAGGCGAACCTGCCGTCACGCAGCAAGCAACCCGCGAGCGCAAGCGCGCCGGCGACCAACCCGTTCAGAAGGGCGAGTCCCCGGGACGCACCGACGAGCGGCCCGAGCAGGGCCGAGACGAGCACGGCGGACGCGACGCCTATCACTACCGATCGCGCTGTGAACACCTTGGCCCTCACGTCGAACCACCTCTCCTGGTTTCTGCACCGTCCACCGCGGCAAGCCATTCGGGACTTGTCCGATCTGCGGATGGCATCGATAGGTTATCTCTACTACCGGGCGCCCTGCGAGGTCGGCCTCGGCGGGGCGCTCGGACCCATCAACTCGCGCAGCAACGCCGCAGTCTCGTCGTGCGCCCGGAAATAGGGACCCGCGACTACGCCGTCGGCGATCGTGACCGGCATGCGCCCCAGCTCGTCCTCGATATCCAGCCTGGCGCCGTGGTCGATCAGATACAACGCGATGGAGTTCGCGCCCCGGTAGGCGGCGCCGTGGAGCGCCGTCTCGTTCTTGTCGTTGGTCGTGTTGACGTCCTCGCCCCGCTCGACCAGCATGCGGACCGCTTCGAACGCCTTCGCCTCCGACGCGATGATCTGGCCTTCGATGTAGCCGATGCCGGCCGCCACGAGCAG
>WTGR01000208.1 GCA_011523485.1 Acidobacteriota bacterium | reverse complement strand
ACGAGGCCGCCGCCGGTGGCGACGAGCGACAGGGTCGCGGCCCGCTGCTGGTGCAGCCATCTGGTCTCGCCGGTTTCCGCGGAGATCGCGTAGACCGTACCGAGTTGCTCGGTGCCGGGCGCCAGCTCGTGGCGGACGGCCAGGGCATAGATGCGGTGCGAGGCGTCGGGCGACGTCGTTGCCAGAAGGCGCTGGCACATGTTGCGCAGCGGCATGTACATGGTGTTGGTGAGCGGGCTGTAGGCGCCCGCCTCCCAGTCCTTGCCGCCGTGCATGTTGGGGCAGGCGAGGACCTGCTGGCCCTCGGCGGTGAAGATCACCTCGGCGTTCTCGGTCACTGCCCCGGTCGCGCCGTCGATGTGGCTGATGACGTTCTGGGCGATCGTCGGGGTTGCCCAGAGGAACTCGCCGCTCTCGCGGTCGAGGGTGTAGACGAGGCCGGTCTTGCCCGGAATGCCGGTCATCACCTTGCGGACCTCGCCCGGCTGGATGCGCGGGTTGATCCAGCTCACCGCGTCCGGATCGGGCGCGACCGCGGTGTCGAGCAGGATGCGCTCGAAGGGGTGGTCGAGGTCCCAGTGGTCGTTCATGTGCTGGTAGTACCAACGGATCTCGCCCGTGTCGACGTCGAGAGCCAGCGTCGAGTTGTGGTAGAGGTGCGTGTTCTCGACGCCGCCGAGCATGAACTTCGGGGCCGGCGAGGTCACGGATGTGCCCTGGTAGATGAGGCGCAGCTCGGGATCGTAGCTGGCCGGCATCCAGGTGCCGACGTGAACCCGCTGCTCGTAGGGCACGCCGCCCCAGGTTTCGTCGCCCGGCTCGCCGGGAGCCGGGACGGTCCGCCGCCGCCACAGCTCCTCGCCGGTGAGCGCGTCGTGCGCGACGATCACGCACGACTCGGGCCCCCCGCGCGGGCGGCAGCTACGCCCGGAGATGACCTTGCCGTCGGCGATGATCGGCCCCGAGCTGTGCCCGGCCGGGGTTTCCCGGTAGTCGAAGATCTTCGTCTCCCAGGCGATCTCGCCGGTCGCGGCGTCGAGGCCGAAGACGTAGCTGTCGTCGCTGGTGTTGATGATGAACCGGTCGTAGATCGCGATGTTGCGGTTGTTGCGCGAGTTGCCGCCGACGTGCTGGTACACGTCCTCGGGCAGGTCGCGCCGGTGCGCCCAGATCAGGTCGCCGGTCGCCGCGTCGATCGCTTCGATGACGTCGCTCGCCTGGGGCATGTAGAGGACGCCGCCGTAGGCCAGCGGCGTGCCCTCCTGGCGTCCCGGCGCGAGCGCGCGGGTCCACACCATGCGCAGATCGCCGACGTTGTCCCGGTCGATCCGGTCCAGCGGGCTGTAGGCCCAGCCGTCCAGCGTCCGGCGCCAGGTCAGCCAGTCGCCGGGGGCCGGATCCTGGAGCATCGCGTCGGTCACCGGGACGAACTCGTCCTCGGCCCCGGTCTGGGCGGCCGCCGTTGCCGGCGCGACGAGGGCGACGGCGACGGCCAGAAGCATCGTCGGGACGAGCGGCCGGCGGGCGATTGTCGAGCGGTTCGGTGTGGCGTTCGGCATGGTGGGCAACCGTAGCACGATCCCGGAGCCGCAAGCAGGCCCATGACCGCGCTCCGGAGCGGCCCCGAGAAGCGTTCGCCCTCACGGCGTCGCTGCCGGCCTAGAAACCCGGCGGCGTTTCGTCGGCCGACGGCCCGTAGATCGACGGCACCGCGATGTCGTTGAGCCGCAGATACACCCCGAGCTGCGCCCGGTGGTGGATCAGGTGGTTCATGACGAAGCTGCGGATCACGGCCACCTTCGGCAGGGTCATCAGCGTCTGGCCGTTGCTCAGCAACGACCACGGCTTCATCAGGTCGGCGTCGCTCGCGCCGGCAATGGCGGCGCGAGCCTCGGCGGAGCACCGGTCGAACGTCGCGACGAGCTCCGCCGTGTCGGCGGGTGTCGGCGGCGGATCCATCTGCTTGCCGCCGGGCGCCATGTCCAGCTCGTCCTGGTTGATGGTGATCGGCGCCCAGGAGGGGAGGTTGGCCAGGTGGCCCGCCAGCCAGATCATGGTGCCCGACTTGGGATGCGGCCGCCAGTCGAACTTGTCGGCGGGCACGCGCTCCAGCGTCCGGCGAACGCCCGCGATCTCCTGATCGAATTCCGGCAGCAGACTCTCGCTGATGGCCATCTCGTCCTTCCGTCCAGAGTTCCGGTCTCGTGCCCGCGGTCCGGCCTCCGGCTTGCCGTGCCGCCGGGTGCTTCAAGTTCAGTCTAACAGCCCGCACCGATGCCGATGGCCCGCCGAGCACGACGTGCGGGGTGGTCGCGGGTAGCGCTTGCAGGGGCGCTGGAGGTTTCGGGCGGCGCCGACGACATTTTACCGGCGTGGTACGCTGCCATCGCGGACCGGATACACGCGGTTCGTACACTGCGATCCAATGGAGGTCTACCTGAGATGAACCGTCGTACGCAGTGGATTGCAGGAACGGTAGTGGTCGCGGCCCTGCTCGGGTCGGCGGCCGTCGGCGGGGCGCAGAACGCCACGACCGGCATGATCGGGGGCGTCGTGCGCGACGCGCAGCAGGGCGTGCTGCCGGGGGCGGCGGTGGTCGCGGTGCACGCCCCGACCGGCACGAGATACGAGGCCTTCACTCGGGCCGACGGACGCTTCGACCTGCTCAACGTGCAGGTCGGCCCCTACGACCTCGAGGTCGCCATGAGCGGCTTCGGGACGCGGTCGCTCTCCGGCGTGGTCGTCACCCTCGGAGAGGCCACGGAGGTGCCGATCACGCTGCAACTCGCGGCGCTGACCGAGACCGTGCAGGTGGTCGCCGAGGCGAGCGAGGTGTTCTCGCCGTCGCGCTCGGGCACGACGGCGGGGGTCGCAACAGGCGTCATCGAGACCCTGCCGACCCTCGAGCGCAGCCTGCAGGACTTCGCCCGCGTGAACCCGTTCTTCGTCAAGACGAGCCAGAACAACGAGTCCGAGAGCTTCCTCAGCGTGGCGGGCCGGAGCGGCCGCTACAACAACATCCAGATCGACGGCGCGGTGAACAACGACCTGTTCGGCCTCGCGCGGCAGGGGACGCCGGGCGGGCAGGCGAACACGCAGCCGATCAGCCTCGACGCGGTCAGCGAGCTGCAGCTCGTGGTGGCGCCCTACGACGTGCGGCAGAGCGGCTTCTCCGGCGGCGGCATCAACGTCATCACCCGCAGCGGCTCGAACACCTTCAGCGGCACCGGCTACTTCTACAGCCGCAACGAGGGGCTGGTGGGCAGCGGCATCGACGACGTGCCCATCGCCACCTTCTTCGATCGCCAGCGGGGCGCCAGCGTGGGCGGCCCGCTGGCCCGCAACCGGGCGTTCTTCTTCGCCAACGTCGAGAGCCAGCGGCGCGAGACCCCGGTGGGCTACTCGCTCGACGGATCGTCGGGCGTCGACTTCGGCCGCCTGGCCGATGCGCAGCGCATCGTGCAGGTCGCGAGCAGCCGCTTCGGCTACGACGTCCCCGGCGGGTTCGGGGAGATCATCCGCGGGAACCCGAACGACAAGCTCTTCGTCCGCACCGACGTCAACCTGTCGCCGGGGCATCGCCTCTCGCTGCGCCACAACTACGTCGACGGCGCCGCCGACGTCGGGTCGCAGTCGAACTTCCGCTACCGCTTCACCGACAACTTCTA
>WTGR01000274.1 GCA_011523485.1 Acidobacteriota bacterium | reverse complement strand
CTCGGGCAGGAAGTCCCGGCCGAGCAGCACCGGCTGGCCGAGCAGGCGGAAGGTGCTCGGCGTGACCAGCGATCCGGTGACCCGTTCCGGGGGGCGGCCGGCGTCGCTCAGGTTCGCCGTCCCGCCGGCGGTGAAGGCGGCCAGTCCGCTGAACGAGGCGGCCGCCGTTCGAAGGTCCTCGAAGTCCGGAAGGGAAACGCCCCCGGCTTGTCCGCTGTCGCTGTCGCGTGACGAGACGCTGATGATCCGTCCGGGCTCGTCGAACGGCAGGCCGCGGATGAACGCGGCATGGACGATCGCGAAGACGGTGGCGTTGGCGCCGATGCCGAGCCCGAGCGCCGCCACCGCCATGAGGCTGAGCGACCGGTCCTGCACCAGACGCCGGAGGGCGTGCCGGAGATCCTGCCGCAACATCACGTACCCACGATGATGAATCGCCGACGCACTATCGGAGCGACCTCTCCATGGCTTCGATGCAGAACGCCGTGGTCATCGCTTCCGAGGCGAAGCCGCGCGGCGGCCGCGCGTGCAGCGGATCCTCGTTGGCCGCCACCCAGTCGGCCCATCCGGGTGGTTCCTTCCAGGCCAGACACGGCCGCCAGCTTCCGTCGCGACGTTGGGCCTCGATCAGCCTCTCGAGGACCGCGGCCAGCACGGCTTCGTCGAGATCGAAGGCGAGCATGTCGACCGCCGACAGCGCCTGCGCCGTGCGCATGGGGTCGCCGAACCCGCCGTCGGCACCGAGGCGCTCCAGGATGCGGCTCGCCAGGGTCGGACGCAGCTCGCCGAGGATGCCGTCGCGGAAGCGGCTCGCGCGCGCCAGCGCGAAATGGAGGTCCACGGGCTCGATGTAGTACGGCGAGGCCTCGGCCTCGCGCCGCTCCGCGACCACGGTCTCGATCCAGCGCTGCGCCGCTTGCGTCTCGGCGTGGTCTCCCATGTACGCGAGCACGTTGGCGTTGACCACGGCGTCGACCTCGTTGTCGAGCCCCGGCGGCCAATCTTCGCCCGGCATCCAAGCCACGAACCGGCCGTCGCCGTCGCGATGCGACAGGATCACGTCGAGATTCCGACCCCAGAGCCTGCCCATGCGGAGCCAGGGATGCGGGCCGACCGCCAGCGCACAGATCGCCGTGTCGTCGACGGCCGGAGGAAGGTCCGGCAGGTAGCTCCATATGCCGGGGTACTGCATGCAGCTTCTGAGGAAGTCGCGCGTCCGGGCGACCAGCGCCCTCGCCCTGGGATGGTGGCAGACGTCGAGCGCAAGCAACCCAAGCCCGGCCGCGAAAGGCGGATACTCCCGATGCCGGGCGCCGACGAGCCGCGTGCTGTCGTACCGCCAGCAGGGCCAGCCGTCCGGCGCCACGACGCTCTCCAGGAAGTCGAGGCCGCGCTCGACCGCCGCCCGCGCAGCTTGCCGCAACCGTTCGTCCACCCCGTCTCCTCGTAGCCTGCCTCATGCCGGCTGCGCCGGCCGATAGCGGACGAAACCCGGGTTGAGTATGCCGCGCGGGTCGAACGCCGCCTTCCATTCCACCACTCGCGGCCACAGGTCGCCGAAGTGCGCGCGCCACTGCCCGTGGTCGTAGTCGATCCAGCCGGACAGGTAGCGCTTGCCGCCCATCGTCGTCAACCGCCGGCCGGCCGCCTCCAGACCCGGCAGCAACCGTGGCAGCGCCGCCGGCTCGACGGCGGGCAGAATGGCGAATCCCATCAGCAGTTCGTCGGCGGGAAGCGCGAGCATGGGGGCGCCGAAGCGGTCGCGGCGCGCCGCCCACAGGAGCACGGCCGTGTCGGTCGGCAACGCCGGCGGCAGGTCGGCCAGCACTTCCGCGACGCAGCGCCCGGCGTTGCGCCAGGGAAGGATCCCCTCGATCCACGGATGCGCCAGGCGCCGGTCCGCCCGGTCGCCGCGCCCCGATCGATCCGGGCCGAAGGGCACATCGCGGGCCGAGCCGTCTTCCACGCCGAGCAGCCGGCCGCCGTGCAGGCCGGCAAGGGCGCGGTCGGAGTCGCACGCGCCGTCGAACTCCGTCGTCAGGCTCATGACGTAGCGTCTCTCCGCGAACGGCGACCCGCGCGCGAGCAGACGCTCGAGCCCCATCGCGCGAGGAAGGCAGGTGGAGGCTATGTACTCGAAGCGGTCGTCGGAAACGACTTGCTGCTGGTCCCGCATGAGCGCTTCGATGTCGTCGTAGGCCAGGAGGAACGTGCGTACATCGGGCAGCGCCCTGCGCAATCGGATTCGCGCCTCCGTAATCACCGCGAACTGGCCCAGCCCGCATCGCACGCAGTCGAACAGCGCCGGGTTCTCCGTTCGCGAGCAACGCAACGGTCGGGCGTCTCCGGTCACCGCGACGAGCTCGTCGACGCTGTCCGTCTGCGCGCCGTAACGATGCGAAGAGGCGCCGAGGCCACCCGTGGACAGCGTGCCGCCGACGGTGACGTCGAGGCTCGTCGTCAGTACCGGCGGGAGATAGCCCCGGGCCTGAACGTGGCCGACGAGCTTGCGCCACGTCGCTCCTGCCTGCACGCGGACCGCGCCGTCCCGGATCTCGCCGATGCGGTCGAGGCCGGTCATGTCGAGCACGATGCCGTCGTCGGTCAGCGACTGCCCGGCCTGGGAGTGACCCGCGCCGCGAACGGCGACGGCGCAGCGCGTGTGACGGGCGAAGTCCAGGGTCCGACGTACGTCCTCCGGCGATCGGGGCCTCACCACCGCACGGGGCAGCTTGCGGACCATGCGACCGAAGTCCGTGCTGGCCGCCTCGCGGCCTTCATCGCCGTCGCACAGCGCGACGGCGGTACGCAGCGGCGCGATGTCCACAGTCCTCATCGGCGCGTCGGCGTCCTTCGTGGCATGGACAAGCAATATGGCCGGTCCGCAGCCTGGCTCCGCTCGACAGGGCGAGATGCCGCGCAGGTGGGATTCGCATCCGAGGCAGGCCAGGAGTCTGTCTCGCCACCTGACGGTCCCGCTACAGACTATCGAATGTTACTCTGCCTACCCTTGGATCTCCAGATGATCGCTATAATATCGCGTTTCAGGGCGCTCTATCTCTAAATGATCACAAATATGCTTGTGTCGTCATGGTTGCTCGGTGTACAAAGAGTGAGGCCTTTGCTGCCGGCAGATCCGGGGCTTGTCAGGAGGTGGATTGATGGCTCAAGAGTTTCAGACCGTGGAGGAGTTTCACGACTACGTGCGAAACAAGGCGGCAGAGAACGAGGAATTCCGGGCCCGTCTGCTGGCCGATCCCAAGGCGGTGATGGAGGAAGAGCTGGACCTGTCCATCCCGGACGACTTCTCCATCGAGGTGCACGAGGACAGCGCCACGACCGCGCACCTGGTGCTTCCGCCTTCCGCCGCGCTCGCCGAGGAAGACATGCGCAGGGTCGCCGGCGGCAAGCACGGCTGGTGCTCGCCCATCTGACAGTCCGGCCGGCGTCGCGGCAGTTCGCTTGACGCCGGCGGCATCGAGAGCGAATCGGAAGCGGAGATACGCGACTGGTCGACAGGTCCGAAGCCGGCTCGCGGCTGGACGGCAGCCCGTCCTTCGGGAGCCTTCTCGGCGGCATGCGGCGGGTGTTCCCTCCGGCCCTGCTGAGCGGCGGGGGGTACGAGCGTCTTCGCGCGATGGCCGGGCGGTTGCCCATCGGTGTGATCGACCAGCAATTCGGTTTCGAGTTCGCGCTTTGCCGCGAAGCGGCCGAGGCTGACTTCTGCGTATTCCCCGTCCGCGGCTCCGCCCTTGCCGCGCACTACATCCGCGCCGGCGCAGCGGCGCCGTCCGGTTCGGCCGCGGCCGCTCTCGGCGCCTGTCTCGCCCGGCAGGCGGGCGACCCCGCCTCGTTTCTGTCACGCAAGGAAGGCGCCGTCGTACTCGAGTACGACGTACCGGATGTCCTGCCGGAGGAACCGGCGCCGCCGGGCGTCTTCTTCGTGCCCAGCACCCCTTCGGAAGGCGCCGCGCGGGGGCTCCACGACGATCCGGCAGCCACCGTCGCCGCACTGTGGGCCGCGGCCGGCTGGCGCGCCGACGACGCGGAGCTGCGTCAGGTCGAGCGCGTGTGCGAGGCCCTCTCCGGCACGAGCCACGTCGGCCAGGCGGGCGTGATGCCGGGACGTCGGCGCGCCGTGCGCCTGGTCGTGCACCGCATCGACACCGCCGAGCTTCCCGGCCTGCTCGAACGACTGCGTTGGCCGGGCTCTCCCGCCGCGGCCATGTCCGTAGTGCGGGACACGAGCGACCTCACCCGACCCGGGGCGGTGCTCAGCCTCGATGTAACCGCGTGCGGCATCTCGCCCCGCCTGGGGCTGGAGCTGTTTCGTCCCGTGGAGTGGTTTCGCATCGACCGCGCGGGCTGGCTGCCGGTGATCGACCGGCTGGCGGACAAGGGGTGGTGCGTGCCCGCGAAGGCCGAGGGCCTGCGGACGTGGCCGCGTTCCGAGCGGTTGATCGGCCGTGGCGGGGTCTACCGGGTTCACCGGACCATCAACCACATCAAGGTCGTCGTCGCACACGGCCGCATCGTCGCCAAGGCCTACGCGGCCATGGTCGTCCGCCCCGTCGGGAGCTGACGGTGGTGTGCCGGACGGAGGAGCAGCGGAGTTTGCCTGCACTGGACGGCATGCGGGTCCTCGACATGACGCAGTTCGAGGCCGGTCCCGCGTGCACGCAGGCATTGGCGTGGCTGGGCGCCGACGTCGTGAAGGTCGAGATGCCCGGACGCGGCGACCGGGCGCGCGGCGTGGACCGGGCCCGCAACGAGGCGTACGCCCCCTTGTTCTGCGCGTGGAACGCCAACAAGCGCAGCGTGGCGATCGACCTCCGCAACGACCTGGGCCGCGCACTGTTCCTGCGCCTGGTGCGGAAGTTCGACGTGCTCGTGGAGAACTACGGCCCCGGCGTGATGGAGCGGCTCGGCGTCGACGACGAAACGCTGCGCGCCGTCAACCCGGGGCTGATCTACGCGCGCATCAAGGGGTTCGGCGGACGCGGCCCGTATGCCGGCTTCGCGGTCCAGCAGCCGATCGCACAGGCGGCGGCGGGCGCCTTCTCGATCAACGGCGAACCGCAAGGGCCGCCGATGATGCCGGGATCGATGGGCGATTCCGGCGCCGGCGTCTACGCGGCGGTGGCCGTGCTGGCGGCCTGGGTGCAGAAGCTGCGCACCGGCCGGGGCCAACAGATCGACCTGTCGATGCAGGAGGCCATGACGTTCTTCGTGCGCGGACGAGGCGCCATCGGCTCGCGTTGGGGCGCCCGGGCGACACGGCGCGCCGGCAACGCCGGCGACGTGCCGCCGGGCAATCTCTATCCCTGCAAGCCGTTCGGCCCCAACGACCATGTCTATCTCATGCCGCTGACGGAGAAGCACTGGGAATCCCTGTGCGCGGCCATGGGCCGCCCCGAGCTGCGCGTCGACCTGCGCTTCTACAGCACGCGCTGGCGTATCCAGAATCACCGGGCGCTGCGCGAGGAGATCAGCTCGTGGACGAGAGCGCGAACCAAGCGCGAGGCCATGGAGACCCTGGGCGCCGCCGGCGTGCCTTGCGCCGCATGCCTGGACACGGAAGAGCTGCTGCGCGACAGGCACCTGACCGAGCGCGGCTTCATCGAGGAGCTGGACCTGCCGGTGCACGGCACGGTGCGCGTTCCGGGTTTCGCGCCCCGCATGTCCAGATCCCGCGTGCGGGTGAAGCGCCCGCCGCGCCTGGGAGAGCACACCGACGAACTGCTCGGCGCCGAGCTCGCGTTGGACGATGCGCAACTCGATGCACTGCGGGACGCCGGCGCCATCGGCGGCCCGCCGCGATTCGAGTGACTCGATGGACGGCCGGAGGCGCGAGATGCCCGCACTGGATGGAATGAAGGTCCTCGACATGACCCAGTACGAGGCCGGACCATCCTGTACGCAGGTCCTGGCGTGGTTCGGCGCGGACGTGGTCAAGGTCGAGCCGCCTGACCCTGGCGACGGGGCCCGCGTCTTCGGCCGCGACGGCGCCAGCGGCTACTCGGCGTTCTTCTGCGCCTGGAACGCGAACAAGCGCAGCCTGGCGGTGGATCTCGGCAGCCGGCAGGGTCGAGAGTTGTTGCTGCGGCTGGCGCCGGTGTTCGACGTCTTCGTGGAGAACTACGGTCCGGGCGTGATCGAACGGTTCGATATCGGCTACGAAACGCTCGGCGCCATCCACCCGGGCCTGATCTACGTACGCATCAAGGGCTTCGGAGCCAGCGGCCCCTACGCCGGCTTCCACAGCGTCGATCCGACCGCGCAAGCGGCGGCGGGGGCGTTCTCCGTCAACGGCGAGGCAGCCGGACCGCCGCTGATGCCCGGTCCGACGATGGCCGATTCGGGTACCGGCCTGCAGGCGGCGATGGCGGTGCTCGCGGCCTGGGCGCAGAGGCAGCGGACCGGCGAAGGGCAACTGGTCGAGTTGTCGATGCAGGAGGCGGTGACGTATTACCTGCGCTCCCATTTCTTCGGCGGCTCGAGGTGGGGCGCGCGGGCGGCGCCGCGCACCGGCAACGCACACGGCCTGCCGCCGGCCGGCCTGTATCCGTGCAAGCCGTTCGGCGCCAATGACTACGTCTACCTCCAACCTCTCACCGATGCCCTCTGGCACGCCCTGTGCCGGGCCATGGATCGCGCCGACATGTGCAGCGATCCGCGCTTCTACAGCCCGCGCTGGCGCCTGCAGAACGCCGTCGCGCTGCGCGAGGAGATCGTTGCCTGGACCCGTGAACGCACCAAGTACGAGGCCATGGAGGCCATCGCCGGCGCCGGCGTGCCCTGTTCGGCATGTCTGGACACGGCCGATCTGCACCGGGACCGGCACCTGGCCGCGCGCGGCTTCATCCACGAGCTGAATCTGCCGGTGCATGGCAAGGTACGGATGCTGGGGTTCGCGCCGGGACCTTCGGCATCGTGCGCCGCGATGAAGCGGCCGCCCCGCCTCGGCGAGCACACCGACGAGGTGCTCGAAGGAGAACTGGACCTGAGCGCCGCGGAACTCGAGGCGCTGCACGACGCCGGCGTCATCCGGGACGCCGCTCGTCGGTAGGAAGACCGCCCTCCTCGCGCCTTGTCAGCCGGGCGCCTCCGCTGTCCGCCGGCGCCCTTCGGTCGCGATGCGACGCGGCGTTTCGTGACGGGCCGTCAAGCCAGTTGGCGGTGCGCCAGGTCGCGAAAGACGCCCGGGGTCTCGATCAGTTGCGCAAAGGTTCCCTGCTGCGCCACCCGCCCCTCGTCGAACACGTAGATGCGATCCGCCTTGCGAATGGTGGACAGCCGGTGCGCAACGACGATGCGGGTGACGGCGAGTTCCTCGATTCGCGCCATGACCTGCGCCTGGACCTTGTTGTCGAGGAAGCTGGTCGCCTCGTCGAGCAGCAGCACGCGCGGCCGGCGCACGAGTGCGGCAGCCAGCATGATGCGCTGGATCTGCCCGCCGGAGAACACCGCCGAGCCCTCGGTGACGACGGTGAGCATGCCCATCGGCATCGCCCTGATGTCGCCGTCGACCGCGGCGAGGCGGGCGGCGCGCCAGGCGTCGTCCAGCGTCAGGTCCGCGGCCAGGCCGATGATGTTGTCGCGCACCGTCCGCGGCTGCAGCGAACCGTCCTGGACCACCACGCCGACCTGTTGCCGCACGGCGCGCCGGTCGACGCGCTCGAGATCGCGACCGTCGTAGTACACCACGCCGGCCGAGGGCTTTTCGAGGCCCAGGAGGATGCGCAGCACCGTGCTCTTGCCCGTGCCCGTACCGCCGACCAGCGCCACGAACTCGCCGGGTCGAACGTGGATTGCGACGTCGCGCAGCACCAGCGGGCCGTCCTCGGCGTAGCGGAAGCTCACGTTGTCCAGGCGCACGTCGCCGCGCAACTCGAACGCGGGTGCTTCCCCGGCGCCGCCCCGGGGCGAAGCCTCGACGATCGGCGAGACCTGCTCGCCGGCCGGCACGATGGCGGCCACGTCCGACGCGGTGCGGCCGAGCGCGGCAATGGCCGACATCAACACCATGTATGCGGCGTAGACGGTCAGGAAGGCGCCTGCCGACAGCGCGGCGGGTCCCCTCTCGAATGCCACCGCGAACAGCGCGGCGGTGGCCAGCAGGGGCGCCGCCGCCGTGAACGCCACCAGATGCTCGTTCAGGACGCCGACGCCCATCTCGCTGCGCTTCTGTTGCCGGTAGCCCTGCGCCCACCGCGTGAAAGCCGTCCACTCCTTCCCCGTGGCGCGCAACTTGCGCGCGGCGCCGATCAACTGCAGCAGCACGCCGGCCAGCGAGCGCTCGGCCGCAAGCAACCGCCGGTGATGCGGCACCTGCCGCAGGCCCAGCGTGACGGTGACGGCCAGCGACGCGAGACCGCCCGCAAGCCCCAGCCAACCCATCGCGGTGTCGTAGAGAAACAGCAGGACGAACGTCGGCAGGAGGAAGACGGTCGACAACAGTGCACCCATGACCACGCCCGACAGTTGATTGCGCAAGTCGTGGAACGCCATGGCGCGCGTCGCCAGGTCGCCGGCCGTGAAGTTGCGGAAGAAGACGGCCGGCAGGTCCAGCAGGCGGTCCCAGAGCGCGGCGGTGACGCGAGCCGCCGCGCGGCCTTCGAGACGCATCAAGGCCGTTCCCTCGATCACTTCGAGCAAGCCCACCGTCAGCGCCAGCAAGACCATTCCCGCCGTCAGCCAGGCCAGCGTTCCCACGCGCCCCGCCGGCGCTACCTCATCGGCAAAGACGCCGAGAAGAACCGCGGGCGCCAGCATGGCCAGGCCCGCCAGCAGTCCGGCCGTCGCGAACCGGACCACGTCGCCCGCCCACCTGTGGAACGCGATCCGTGCCAGGGCGCCGGCGCCGGACACCCGGCCATCCGGCAGCGACCGATAGAAGAAGACGGCGTGCGCGCGCAGCGACGCAGCCCGGCCGGCGTTCACCGGTTCGGCGCGTCCCGACGCCGGATCCACCATGCGGTAACGTCCCGACCGGCCCGGAAGCAGCGCGATCGGCGCGCCGTCCTCGCGCCGGAACGCCAGCATCGCGCCGCTGTCGCCGAGCCACCAGCGATCCCTTGCCTCGAGCGCGATGTCGCGCCCGCGCACGCCCGACGCGGTCAGAATACCGTCCAGCGACGGACCGGTTTCGGCGCCGGCGCCCTGGCGCCCAAGGGGCGCCCGCGGCGCCCGGAACCGGATGCCCTCGTGGCTGCCGATCAAGTCCAGCGCCTCCTGCAGCGCGGCGCCGCCTGCTTCCGGCCGGGCGCCGCGCGCGTCGACCACGTCGAAGAGGTTGCGGCGCGCGGCGTCTTCGCTTTCCCGGCGGTGCCGCGCTTGCGCGGCGCGCAGGTTGACGGCATCGGCCAGCAACAGGCGGCGATTGAGGTCGTGGGCGCCCAGCGACAGGCGATGGAAGTCGGCCAACGCCGCCAACAGACGCCCCCCGCGATGCAGCTCCCGCGACGAGACGCCCCGCTGCCGGGTCGGGCCGGACACGCTGACCCAACTGCCCGGCGCGACGGGCACGAAGCCGGAACCGGTACGGTCGGGTTCCTCCGTGCCCAGAAACGCCAGACCGACCTCCCTGCCCGACATCCACACGACGCCGCCCTTGGTCGAAACGACCTCGCCGGCGTTCAGGTCGGCCAGCGCGCCGGCGGCGAGAAAGCAGTCGATCGGCTGCCGATGAGTGACGTCCAGAGCCACGGCGGCCGAGATGTCGGCAACCCAGGCGTCCACCTGATCGATTACGGCGCCACCTTCGTCCGCCGCGAGGAAGGCGTCGCGCGGCACGCGCCGCAGTTCGGAATCGGGCAGCCCCTTGGCCACGATCACGTTCGGACCCTCGTCCGCCTGGAACAGCAGCCGGCCGCGCGTCGCGCGCAGAAGGTGCTTGAACTCGACCAGTGCGCCGCCGTCCTGTTCGCGCGCCACGAACACGTCCACCGAACCGCGGGCGACGAACCACAGTGCCTCGGGATCGTCGAGGCGAATGGGCCGATTGCCGCCTCCGGCGAACGGCGCCCCATGTGCCAGGGCGAGGTCCGCGAGCCCGCTGGCGGCAACGTCCACAGCGGAATCCAGGCGCTGTCCGTCGGTTTGAGGAGCGAACCGCCCGGTTGCGTCCGCCATGCCTATTCGGCCTCCATGAGCTGACGATAAAGGCCTTCCGTGTCCGCCATCAGCTCTTGATGGGTCCCCCGCTGCACTTCGCGACCGCGGTCGAGCACCACGATCAGATCGCTGTCCCTGATGGTGCTCAGGCGATGGGCGACGATCAGGCACGTGATGCCGCGGCGGCGCAAGGCGTCGTCGATACGCAGTTCGGCGAGGGGGTCGAGTGCGCAGGTCGCCTCGTCGAGAATCAGGACGGTCGGATTCGACACCAGCGCCCTGGCGATTTCGAGACGCTGCTGCTGGCCGCCGCTGAAGTTGCGCCCACCCTCCAGCACGGGCGCGTCGTAACCGTGCGGCCGCGCGATGATCTCCGCATGGATGCCGGCATCCCTGGCCGCGGCCACCAGGGCCTGATCCGGCGTCTCCCGATCCCACATGGTCAGGTTGTCGCGCACCGATCCGGCGAACAGGAAGATGTGCTGGTCGACCAGCGACACGGAGTCCGTCAGGAGATCGCGCGGCACCTCGGCGAGGGGCTGACCGTCGAGCAGGATCTCGCCTGACCAGGGCCGATGAAGTCCCGCCGCCAGCGACGCCAGCGTGGACTTCCCCGAACCGGTCGGCCCGACGATGGCCACGCGCTGCCCGGGTTCGACGACCAGGCTCACGTCCTCGAGCAGCGGTTCCTCGGTGGTCTTGTAGCCGAACGTCACGTTCCGCAACTCCACCCGCCCCGTCAGTCGCAGCCTCCTCGCAAACGCCGGAGGCCTTTCCGCGAGCTCCTCGACGCCTTTTGCCAGGACGGCGTCCTCGGGCGCGTCGAAGACATCGTCCAGGCGCTGCAGGTGTCCCTCGAGCACCTGGAACAGGTCCGCGAACTGCACGAACCTCCCGATGGGCAGCAGGAAGCTCGCCGCCAACACGTAGAAGCCCATCATCGCGCCAAGCGTCATGTCGCCCGACATCACGCGCAGGCCGCCCAGGCCGAGCACGGCGGCGTTGCCGGCGATCAGGAACAGATCCGGCAGCGCCGCAATCACGTGGCCGAGCTCCGTGAAGCGTTGTCGGACCAGCAGCTCGCGGGCCTGGAAGCCGGTGAAGTGAACGAAGAAGTCGTTCTCCGCCGCTACCGCCTGCAGGTTGTCGATGGTGCGCAATCCGTGCATCCCGGTCGCCTGCAGGTGGCCGGCCTCGCGCTGCAACCGGCGGTTCTCGTCGATCCGCGAGCGGGTCACCGCTCGCGTGACAAGGGCGCTCGCCGCCCCCAGGGCGACCACCACCGCGGCCAGCAACGGGTCGTAGAAGAACATGAGCACCACGAACAGAAGACTGGTGACGAGCTCGATGACGACACCGACGAACTGGGTGGTCGCCACCGTGGCGACTTCGCTGATGGACTGCATCCGCGCGGTCAGATCGCCGGCGTAGCGGTGGGTGAAGAACTCCGTGCGCAGTCTGAACAGGCGCGCGATGAAGCGGTCCGCACGCGCGATCGAGAGCCGCACCGAGAGTAGTCGCAGGCAGCGCTCCCGGAGCCAGGTGAGCAGGTAGACGAACCCTCCCGCGACGGTTGCGCCGGCGATCAGCGCCGCCGCCCAGGAAGGCTCCCGGCCGCTCAGCACGTAGTCGACGAACACGCTGAGCAGCAGCGGCAGGGCCAGCGCCGCCAGCGACAGCAGCAGGCCGCAGGTGAACGCGAAGGCGAGGGACGCCCTGGCTTCCCGAAGCCACGGCCAGAGCCGGCCCACGATGCCGGGGCGACGCCCGCCCGGCTCGAATTGCGAGCCCGGCTCGAAGCTCAGGGCCACGCCGGTGAACGCCTCGTCGAACTCGTCCGCGTCGATGGTCCTGCGCCCGCTGGCGGGGTCGTTGACGTAGTACCGGCCGCGTGCATGGCCTTCCAGGACCAGGAAGTGGCTGAACTTCCAGTACAGGATGAGCGGCATGCGCATGCGGTGGAGCTGATGGGGCTCCCTGCGCCAGCCCCGGACCTCGAGGCCGAACTCCCTGGCGGCTCGCCAGATGTCGGCGCCGTTGCTGCCGTCGCGAGTCACCGCGCAGGCGGCGCGCAACTCTTCCAGCGGCACCCAGCGGCCGAAGAACGCGAGCACGATGCCGAGGCTGATCGCGCCGCACTCGGTCTGATCGTTTTGCAGCAGCGGCGGCGTGCGGACGCGTCGCCGGCGTTCGCGCCCGGACGCCGGGCCCATCAGTCGCCGTCGCTCCCGAAGAGCAGGGAGGCGAACGAACGTTGACCCAGGACGATGCGCAGGGTGCCGCCGGCGCCGTCTATGACCGGCGGCGGGTCGGGGTCCATCAGCGTGGCGCGCAACAGATGGGAGCGCGCCGGCGGCTCGAGCCCGAACTCGGTCAGCCACCGCGGCGGCGGCACGACGCGGGGGGATACGTCCTCGACGCGCGCCGGCAGAACCTGGGGCACACCCGTGCCCGGCACGGCCAGACGCACCTGCGCCGGCATGCCCGCTGCAAGACGCAAGGCCTCGTCACGCGTGACGAACCCCAGCGCCTCCACGGGCCCGGCGGACACTGCGCGAATGCGGGCCGCGAACTCGCCGGCCGCGATGCGCTGGCCGGCCGCCAGTGCGAGCGTCACGAGCTCGCCGCTCCGGGGAGTCGTGATGTCCTCCGTCATGAAGCCACCGGCGTTGCGTTGCCCGGTCGCGGAGCGCGCCGCGGCGAGCAGGGCGCGGAGGTCCTCGGCGGCCGTCGTGTCCTGCGGGGCGTCGGCGCTCTCCATCGACTCGCGGAGGCGGCCCAGGACGGCGCCCCATCGCTCCGCTTCCGGCGTTCGCACGCGCGCGATGGGCTGACCGGGCGTCACCGTGTCGCCGACCTCCGAGAGCACGTCGACGACCACGCCGGACACGCCGGCCACCACGTCGATGCGCTCCCCGGGCCGGACCAGCACCGTCTCGATGGAGAGGCTGCGCTCCGCCCGACCGAGCAGACCATAGGCCAGCAGCACGACCAGCGCCACGCCCAGTCCCGACACCAACAGCCACTCATGGGGCGCCGTGACCTGCAGCCGGGCGTCGACGGTCTCCCGCCGCCCACGTCGGGCCAGCGCCTTGTCGCGGAACATGGTCTGGAAGAACACGGCGCTCCTCTGGCAGTCGACGAGCTGGGCTGCCCTTCACACAGTGGTATCGCTCTTGCTACGTCAGATCCCAGCCGGGCAGGGCGGCCGCCTGCCGGATCCACGTCGCCATCTGCGCCTCGTCCAGACCGTCCTCGTAGATGTCGACCCAACGCGCGCTCTCGTCCTTGCCCGAGCCGGGGGGCACAGGTCGCAACGACGCGCCGTTGAAGAAGGTCACCTTGACGTAGCGGGTGAATACGTGGACGTTCAGGAACCAGCCGCGGCCCTCGACCCCGTAGAAGGGCGAGTTCCACCGCACGCACTTGCGCACGGCCGGCACGGTGCGCACGATGAGCGCGTCGAGACGGCGCCCGAGAGCGCTCTTCCAGCCCGGCATCGCCGCGATGTACGCCTGCACGGGGGCGTCGCCGTCGGCCTTCGCGATCCGCGGGTTGCCGCCGGAGAGGAGGACCGCCTTCCCGCCGGTCGGCTTGGCGGCGGCTTTCCTCACGCCCAGCGCACCGGGAGCGGGCATGGCGCATTGTACCGGTGTACGATCGCCCGCATTCGTAGAAGGCCCGACCGTATTCATGACCGCGGACGCTGCGGCCCGCGAAGAGGTTTCACCATGCGCCAGTCGATGCGTTTCGCGCCGGTTCTCCTGCTCGCCGCCCTGCTCTGGACAGTGCTTCCCGCCCACGCGCAGCAGGACACCGCTGCCGGTCCGTGGCAGACCTACGACACTTCCGACGGCGAGTGGCGCAGCTACGCCGGGGATATCGGCGGCCGGAAATACTCGCCGCTGGATCAGATCGACGCGGACAACTTCGCCGACCTGGAGCTGGCCTGGGAGTGGACGTCGGTCGACCACCGCGTCAGCAAGACGACGCCGGGCGGCGGCGAGTGGTGGGCGCCGCTCGACGCCGTCGTCGAGGCGCTCGTGGAGGAGACCCCCAACCTCTACCGGACCGGCCACCTGCCGAGCCCGACCGGGTTCCAGGCCACGCCGCTGATGGTCGGCGGCGTCCTCTATTTCAACACGCCGCTGTCGCAGGGCGTCGCCGTCGACGCCGAGACCGGCGAGACGCTGTGGGTCTTCAACCCCAAGAGCTACGAGGAGGGCACGACGACGATGACCGGGACGTGGCGCCAGCGGGGCGTCGCCTACTGGACCGACGGCGAGGACGACGAGCGCATCTTCTGGGGCACCGGCAACGGCTATCTGGTGTGCGTCGACGCGCAGACCGGGCAGCCCTGCGCCGACTTCGGTCCGAACGGCAGCGGCATGGTCGACGCCATGAACGGCGTCCCCCGCGCCAACCGCGGCGAGCGCGACTACCTGAACGCCCTGCTCTACGGGATCCACTCGCCGCCGATCGTCGTCCGCGACAGGGTGATCCACGGCTCGCACGTCGCCGACCGCCGGATCACCAAGGAGGCGATCCCGGGCTGGGTCCGGGCGTGGGACGTGCGCACGGGCGAGCACGCCTGGGACTTCCACACCGTGCCCAACAGCGCCGACGAGTTCGGGGCCGACACCTGGCTGAACCAGTCGTGGCGCTACTCGGGCAACGCCAACGTCTGGTCGATGCTGGCCGGCGACAACGAGCTGGGGCACGTCTACCTGCCGACCGGCACGACCACGAACGACTACTACGGCGCCGACCGGCTCGGCGACAACCTGTTCTCCGAGACCCTGATCGCCGTCGACGTGGAGACGGGCGAGCGCGAATGGCACTTCCAGGCGGTGCACCACGGGCTGTGGGACTACGACTTCCCCACCCACCCGAACCTGGTGGACGTGGTGGTCGACGGCCGTCCGATCAAGGCGATCGCGCAGGTCAGCAAGCAGGGCTTCGTCTACGTCTTCGACCGGGTCACCGGCGATCCCATCTGGCCGATCGAGGAGCGTCCGGTGCCGACCGAGACCAACATGCCGGGCGAGGTGCCGTCGCCGACGCAGCCCTTCCCGACGAAGCCGGCGCCGTTCGACTACCAGGGCGTCACCATCGACGACCTGGTCGACTTCACGCCGGAGATCCGGCAGATGGCGATTGAAGCGGTCGAGGGCTTCCGGCTCGGACCGCTGTTCACGCCGCTCGACCGGCCGATCGAGGGTGTCACGCGGGGCACCATCATGCGCCCGCCCGACGGCGGCACGGCCGGCTGGGCCGGTGCCGCGGTCGATCCCGAGACCGGGATGCTCTACATCCCGTCGCGCAACCAGGCCACGG
>WTGR01000839.1 GCA_011523485.1 Acidobacteriota bacterium | reverse complement strand
CCAACTACCAGTTCGGCCAGCCGGGCCGCTGGCAGAAGCAGCACGAGGACCACGTGTACCCCGGCGACCAGTTCCCGTTCACCTACGCCACGCTGACCGACCCGCTCGGCGGCCGGACGGACGGCTTGCTGGAACGGTGCGCGGCGTCGAACACCTGCCCGAAGATCGTGCACAGCGACGGCGAGGCCGAGCTGTGGCAGGCGCGTGCGTCGCTGGTGGTCACCGACCCGGCGGGCGGGCACATCGAGCTGCCGGAGAACGTGCGCGTCTACCTGCTGTCGGGCACGCAGCACGGCGGCGGTCCCGGCGTCCACACGCGGCCGCCGAGCCGGGGCATGTGCCAGAACCCGAGCAATCCGCTGGCGCTGGCCCAGATCCGCACGGCGCTGAGCGTCGCGCTCCACGAGTGGGTGACCAGGGACGTCGAGCCGCCGGCGAGCCGCTTCCCGACGGTGGCCGGCGGCGGCCTGGTCGCCGCGAGCGAGCTCGGATTCCCCGACATTCCGGGTGTCCACTACTCGGGCTCGTACAACCCGCTGCACCTCGCCGACCACCGCTCTCTGCCGCCGATGTACGGTGACGCCTACACGGTGCTCGTCGGGCGCATCGACGCCGACGGCAACATGGTGGACGGGGTGCGGCATCCCAACCTCGCGGCGCCCGTCGGGACGCACACCGGTTGGAACCTGCGGCGGGCCGGCTTCGGCGAGGGAGGGCAGTGCGCCGGGACGGGTTCGTTCATCCCGTTCGCGGCCACCGAGGCCGACCGCGAGGCGTCCGGCGATCCGCGCCCGTCGCTCGAAGCGCGTTACGCGAACCACGCCGCCTATGTCCAGGCCGTCTCCGAGGCGGCGGACGAACTGGTGGCGGAGCGGTTGCTGCTCCCGGGCGATGCCGAGACCATCGTGGAGCTCGCGAGCGGGAGCGGGAGCACGACGCAGGACTGACTGCCGATGGAGCTCCGACCGCCGTCCTGTTCGCCGACCGGCTGAGCGCGCCTATGCTGGGTCTTGGCGAGATTGTCGTCATCGGAACCATCGTGCTGGTTCTGCTCGTGCTCAGTGGCCGGTCGCGCCGCGATCGCCCAGCGGACTCGCTGGCCGACGGCGGCGCGGACGTATGGGTGGCGCGCGCGACGATCAGGATCCCCAAGTATCTGGTCACCGTGCTGCTGGCGCTGGTGGCCGCCGCGGCCGTGGCCGGGGCGGCCGTCTGGCTGCAGTTCCCGGTCTGGGTCGCGGCGCTTTCCGGCGGCGTCGTGGCCGGGGCCGGGGTCGTGGCCGCGATGCAGAGCGGCCGCCGCTCGAGCGGCGACTGAGTCTGCGGGGGGCTGCGCCGCAGCAGGTCGCGCCGATATCGAGCCGACGCCGGGAGACCGGGCCCGCCGGAACAATCATCCCCACGGAGCACTACACGAGGGAGCACGCTCAACGGGCGCTCGACCACGCGGTCCGGGTGCGGGTTGGATAGGTAATGGTGGTAGTATCATACCTGCTTAACCCATCTCCGGGAGGGGAGATGAAGGTGACCCATGCTCCACGCGAACCAATCGATCCGGCCGCTGTGCGGCTGGTCGCGGATGGGGACGCGACGAAGTCCGACAAGATCCGTGCGTTGAACCGCCTCGGCATGCGCACGGCGGACATCGCGCGATCACTCGATATCCGGTATCAGTTCGCCCGCAACGTCTTGCAGCGCGACGAGCAACGGGCCGCGCCGGCGTCTCTGCTCACGGCGGCCGAGCGCAGTCGGGTGGCGGGACTCACCCGGGGGCTTCGCACCAAGGCGGCCCGAATCCGTGCTCTCGCCGCCGCCGGCTTCGACCGGTCGCAGATCGCGAACGCGCTCGGTCTGGGCTATCAGCATGTCTACAACGTGCTGTCGGCCAGTGCCCGGCGAGCCGGCCGCCTTCGGGACGGCGGTCCCGAGAGGGCAAGCGCGCCGGCGGTCGCGCACCCATATCCGGATGCCGCGCAAGGCGAGCCGGATCATGACCTGCCGGGGCCGGACCCGGTCCGGTCGATCGTCGCAGCCGGTGGACGTGTCACCGTGCCGGCGGCCTTTCTCGACGCGCTCGGCGTCGCGGAGGGGGATCCGGTCGTGCTGAACCTGGAGGGGGACGAGGTGCGACTCTGCGGACCGGACGCCGCGATCCGGCGGGTCCAGCGCCTGGTGGCGCGGTATGTTCCGGCCGGCGTCAGTCTGGCCGACGAGCTCATCTCCGAACGGCGGCGGGAGACCGCGCGCGAGTCCGACGATGGCTGATTGCGTCCTGGATGCGTCCGCGATCCTTGCGCTCGTCAGGGGCGAGCCGGGCGCGGATGTCGTGCGCGGCCGGATCCCGCGCTCGCTCGTATCCACGGTGAACGTTGCGGAAGTAGGTACGAAGCTCGTCGACTGGGGCATGTCCAGCGCCGGGTTGCGGCGTGTCGTCCTCGGTCTCGGATTCGAGGTGCGCCCGTTCGACGCGAATCAGGCAGTGGCGGCGGCTGCGCTGCGGGCGGCCACGCGCAGCCGCGGATTGGCTCTCGGCGATCGTGCCTGCCTGGCGCTGGCCCAGTCCACCGGCTTGCCGGTGCTGACGGCCGACCGGGCGTGGCGCGGCGTCGGTGTGGATGTGGAGATCGAGGTGATTCGCGCGTGAGCATCGGTTGGCGCGGTTTCGCTGCGACACGCGTCGACGTCTGTTTGGTGGGATTCGCACGTCGTTCCGCAGTAGACGGACTGCAGCATGAAGGTGCTCAAGGTAGAATGGAAGCCCTGGAGAGCGACATGGCAGATACAATCACGGTGTCCGTTGAGTCGGAGGTTGCCGCCGCGTATGAGGCTGCGTCCACCCTGGATCGGCGCAAGTTGGATCTGCTGATCAACCTGAGGTTGCGTGACGCCACGCGAACGGACCAGTCGCTTCGGGAGGTCATGCTCGAAGTCAGCCGGAACGCGCAGCGGCGAGGACTTACGCCTGCCATACTGCAGGACATTCTGGACGAAGGGTGACGCGGTTCGTCTTTGATGCGAACGTTGTGGTCAGCGCCTTGCTGTTCAGTGATTCGGTGCCCGGGCAGGCTCTTGCACGAGCACTGACGTCCGGGAGGCTTCTCATCTCCAGTAACTTGGTCGGAGAACTGGCCAACGTACTTGCTCGGGAAAAGTTCGACCGATACATCGTCCGTGACGAGAGAGATCGATTCCTTGAAGCCCTCGTGCGGGACTCGGAATTGGTTGAAGCTATGGAGCGGGTCCACGTCTGCCGGGACCCGGAAGACAATCACGTTCTGGAACTGGCTGTGAACGGCGATGCAGGCATTGTTGTCACGGGTGACAGGGACTTGCTGGTCCTGGATCCGTTTCGTGGTGTGCGAATCGTGACCCCGGCGGAATTCCTGAAGTTATAACGCCGGGGCGTAGACTACTCCTCCGGGCTCGGCAAGAGGCGCCGGACCCGCGACGTGGTTCAGCGAGCCCCGCCACTGTTCGATGTCGGCGCGGCTGTAGACGAGGATCGTCACCGCGACAGCAGGTAGGTCATCTTGACGGCGATCTGCCGGTTGCGCACGTCGCCCCACGGCGAGCGGCGGACGTGGGGATTCAGGTAGAACAGGTCGTCGAGGCGCATCTCGTCGTAGGCGATGTAGATGTCGCTGCCGGGGCTGTAGATCCAGTTGAAGCGGATGCTGTTGCTGAG
>WTGR01000495.1 GCA_011523485.1 Acidobacteriota bacterium | reverse complement strand
AGATGCGGCGCCACCCGGCGCTGCAGGGCGTCGACCTCTCGGGCACCGGCACCCCCCGCGGGCGCGCCATCCTGATGACCACCGGCACGCTGCTGCTCGCCACGGAAGGGGCGCAGGGACCGCCCGTCCTCAACGCCCACGACAAGCGGACCGGCGAGAAGCTCGGCTCCGTCGAGCTGCCCGCGACCGGGCAGTACGGCATGATGACCTACATGCACGACGGACAGCAGTACATCGTCGTGCAGGTCGCCGCCGGCGGCACCATGCCCGGCTCGCTCGCCGCGCTGCGGCTGCCGCAATAGGCCGCACGCCGTAGCAGGCCGCGAACACCAGGGAGCGGGTCGATCCTCCGATCGGCCCGCTCTTTTTCTTTGCCGGCCGGACGATCTCCGGCCGACCGGCTCTGGCGCCGGGACTGGTGACCTACCCCAGCGACGCCGCCAGCTCGGGAATGCCTGCGACCGGCAGCACCGAGATTCGCTCGTCCAGGGAATACGCCTCGTACCGGCAGTAGTGGCGGCACGTCGCAGCAGAAGCGCTCTGAAACCGGAAAAATTCCTGGAAAAACCACAATCAGATTCCTGTTTTTCCAGGAACTCAGCCAAGTGACGGCAGAGCGGTTCAGAGGGGCGCCCGCTCCAGCGCCACGTCCATGATCAGGCGCGCCAGCAGGTAGAGCCGCGGCACGATCGAGTCCAGCTCGACGTACTCCCGGGCATCCGAGTGCGCGCCGAAGCCGATCAGGCCGAAGCCTTCGATAACCGGGGCGTCGGTCTCCAGCGCCGCGAACGCGGCGTCGGTGCCGCCGCCGGCGGCCTGATCGGCCACGCCGAGCGGGCGTCCGATCTCCCCGTACACCCGCTGCGCATGCGCTGCGAGGGCGCGTGACGCCGGGGTCACCTCCAGGGGCGGACGGCGGCGCTCGAACGACACCGAAACGGTCGTGCCGGGAATGAGCCGGTTGCGGATCCGTTCCCGGACCTGCCGCTCCACCTCGTCGTAGGCGGCCACCCGCAGCACCCGAAAGTCGGCCGTGGCGCGCGCCTCGGCCGGAATGACGTTGCGGGTGGCCCCTGCGCTCGCGATGGTCCAGTTGAGCTTGATGCCGGCCGCCTCATCGCTGAGGTCGCGCATCTGCAGCACCTGGTGGGCCAGCTCGTACAGCGCGTTCCGACCCTGTTCCGGAGCGCTCCCGGCGTGCGACGCGCGTCCCGTCACCTCCAGCAGCACTGCGCCGATCCCGGCCGTGGTCAGCGCCAGCCGGTCGCTCGCCCCGCCTCCCTCGCAGGAGAAGACCGCGTCGTGCTCCGCGCCGAGCCGGGTGATCAGCTCGCGCGACCCGGCCGAGCTCACCTCCTCGTCGGCGTTGATCAGGACGGTGATCAACTCGTAGTCGTCGAATTCCAGGGCGCGCAGCGCGGCCAACGCGTGCAGGATGAGGGCGATGCCGTGCTTGTCGTCGGCGATCCCCAGCCCGTACGCGCGTCCGTCCGTGATCCGGAACGGCTGCTCCGCGAGCTGGCCCCGCAGGTAGACCGTGTCCATGTGGGCCAGCAGCAGGATGCGGCCCCGGCCCTGCCCGCGGAAGCGACCCACCACGCTCTGGCCGATCTCGGCCGGCGTGTCGACCATCACGTAGGGATCGTCGTGCGAGACGAGCTCGACGTCGCCGCCGAGAGCCCGCAACCGATCGGCGATGACGGCCGCGATCTCCCGGAGGCCTTCCGGGTCGCGGCTGCCGGACTCGATGCCCACGAGCTCGCGCATGGTGTCGATGAGCGGCTCCCGCTCCGCTTCGACCGCGGCCATCACGGTGGGGTCGGGCTGGGCTCGGGCCGCGCAGACGGTGAGCCAGAGACCGCAGAGAACGACGACGAGTGTGATCAGGCGCATGGCACGGTCATCATACCGCCGCGGACGGCAAAACCGGCCGGAAGAATGCGCTGGAAGTCTGCGCCGTCGAACGGCGCAGGCTTCCAGTCAGGCCAGTTGGGCGGCAATCGGAGCCGCAGGCGACGATGGACGACGCCGACCACCACAGCCGAGAGTGAGAGACCGGGCGGATTCGGGCGTCCGCCCTGCCGCCCCGCCCGGCAGGAGCCGGCCCCGCCGGCGGGGCGCCCCTCGCTGCTATTGGGCCGCCTGGCCGTACAGCTCGCGCCGGCCGCGATCGAACAGCCTGCGGACGCTGCCGCTGTTCCGGAACTCCCGCAGGATGGCCCCCCGCCGGCTGGTGTTCAGGTCCTGGATCGCAAAGGCGAGCACGGTCGCCATCACCGCGCCCTCTTCGGTGCCGGTGTCCGAGAATCGGCGCCGGAAGTCCTCCAGCGTCGCCCTGAACGCGTTGCCGTGCCACTCCTCGATGCTCCCCTCGAGTTGGATGAACTCGTCGAGGAGGGCGGCGTACTCGGGGCTCGCGGGCCGGTGCCAGAACGAGACGTCAGGCCCGAAGTCCTCGATGTACTCGGGCAGGTACAGGTTGGCACGCGCCGGGACCCGTCGCACGAGGGCCGGGTTGTAGCGACGCACCTGGTCGCGCGACAGGCCGGTGCGCTGCATCACCCGCGTGATCGGCGTGCTGCGCGGCACGCGCATGGCGAAGACCTTCGACTGCGGCATGTCGGCCATCAACCGCTCGATGTTCACCGTGTTCCCGAAGATCATCTCGGCGTACAGCGCCGAGCGGAAACCGTAGGTGCGGAAGAGCGTCCGGTAGCGGCGGATCGAGATCTCGCGCAGCTTGCGGGCGAAGTCGGACCCCCGCAGGTACTGCTCGCGCGTGTCCGTCGCGCCGAGCCGCTCGCCGTTGATGACCGTCCGCCCGACGTTGACGCCGCCTGCGTGATGCTCGGACAGCGCCGGAATGAAGCTGTCGTACAGCGTCGCCAGCACCGTCAGGTAGGCGGCGCAGTACGGCACCTGCGTGGTCTGGTTGTAGCCCTCGATCACGTGGGGGGAGCGCCGCTTCAGGTAGTTCCAGTTGCGCGGCAGCCACTGGCAGAGGCCGAGGGCGCGCGCGGAAGAGCGGGCGCGGCCGTTGAAGCCGGATTCGATCATCGCCTGCGCCAGGCCGATCTCCGCCGGCACCCCGAAGCGCTCGTAGATCGCCGCCCATTCGCTCAGGAAGTTGCCGTAGCGCGCGGCGTGCGGCGCCACGAAGGTGCCCCGCGTCGCGTTGTGCAGGACCGGGCCCACCTGCCGCTCGAGCGCCTCTTCGACGGCCCGCCGTCGGTCGCTCAAGCGCCGCGGGAGACGGCGGCCGGACAACGTGTCGGCCAGCGACGGCTCCGCCCAGACGCCGTTGCGCCGCCAGTCGCCACGGGACGGGAAGGTCGCAAGCAGCCGCCCGTCGCTCCGGCTCCCGAAGGCGATGTTGCCGTCCGGCGTCGTGAAGATGTGTTGCCAGAAGGGATAGGACGGCCGGAAGGCCGCCAAGGCGTCGATGTCCGCGGCGAGGCGGGCGCGCGCCCGCTCGCGCAACGCGAGCTCGGCGGCCGACACGCCCGGCTCGGCGGCGGCCGGCGCGGCTGCCCGGGCCGGGACCGGCTCCGCGTCCGCGGGGACGATGGCCCTGGCCGGCGGCGCCTGCGCTCGAACGCCCGGGAAGTCGGTCTGGAAGGTCGAGACGGCCAGCAGAAGGCCGATGAGCGTGGCAAAGCCTCTCATGACACCTACCGTTGATTGAGGACCCATCCGCATC
>WTGR01000342.1 GCA_011523485.1 Acidobacteriota bacterium | reverse complement strand
CGTGCCAGATCGGCGAGAGGATCTCCAGCACGTCGGCCGTGTTGACCTCGGAGACCGGCCGGTCGCCGACGCGGGGGAAGACGTACCGTTCCATGCTCCGCCACCAGTTGTGGACGTGGTGCCGGCCGCGCCAGCCGCCGCGCTTCTGTTCGAGGACACGCCGGGCGGCTTCGGCGAAGGTGGGAACGCCCTGGACACGGCGCTTGTCGGCGAGCGGGTCGCCGCCGGAGCGGGCCAGTGTGCGGTTGGCGAGGGCCTGCTCGCGGGCCTTGGCGAGCGGGACGAGCGTGGCGGCGCCGAGTCCGAGTTCACGGCGCCGCCCGCGGATGACGAGCCGTTGGACCCAGCTCCGGGTCCCGGTCGGCTGGACGAACAGGTACAAGCCGTGGCCGTCCGCGTGCCTTCCGGGCGGCGCGGAACGGACGAAGGCGGCCGACAGCGCCTTGTCGGGGTGGCGTCCTCGGCGCTTGGTTCTGCGGGTCTTGGCGGCGGGCTTGGCTACAACATCCATTCCCCCATTATATGCGGGATTGAGCCAGATTCCGCAAGACCTACTGACCGCGTCGGCCCGCCATTCCTGACTGTAAACGATTACTACTCAGTAACTTGTGGTCATGACAGCACGAGGCTGGACGCTACCGGAACGCTATTGGTTGTCAAGGCAGCGCGAAGACCCACATGACCCCGCTGCCGTCCGGAATCCTCGTGTCCGTCAACCGCGCATAGAACCGGGTGTTGGCGATGCGGCCGCCCGCCCCCACCGCGAGGTACTGGCACCCGTCGACCTCGAACGTGACCGGGGCGCCGGAGACGTCGCCGTTCAGCCGGGTCTCCCAGAGGAGATCGCCGGTATCGGCGTCGAGCGCGAAGAAGCGCCGGTCGGCGGTGCCTCCGAACACGAGGCCGCCGGCCGTCGACAACGCCGCCGCGCTCATCGCCGCCCCGCCGGGAAAACGACGCTCCCAGGCGCGCCGGCCGGTGAGCGGGTCGAAGGCCACGAACTCGCCGACGTAGTCGTAGTCCGGCACGGTCTTCACGCGCGCCGCGATCCCGCTGTAGAGCCGGTTCGGCCGGTACTCCTCGGAGACGAACGTGACGTCCATGCAACTGTTGTTGATGCCCACGTAGTAGAGACCCGTCAGCGGGCTGTAGCTGGGCGAGTTCAGGTTGCGCGTGCCGACGTAGAACGGGCACACCTCGAACACGCGGCCCGAGTCGACGTCGTCCATGCTCGGGAGGAGCGCGGGGTTGTAGATCGGGATCCCGATGTCGGTCCAGCCGGTGATGAGATTGTCGTAGCCGGTCCGGAACGCGCCCAGGAACTGGCCGGTGACGCGGTCGAGCACGATGCCCCAGCCGATCTTGCTGGTCTCGACGAGCACCTTCCGCTCGACGCCGCCGATGACCAGATCGAGCAGCATGCTTTCGTGGGTGGAATCCAGGTCCCAGTTGTCCGCCGGCACGACCTGGAAATGCCATTGCAGCTCGCCGTCGTCGATGTCGATCGCGAGGATCGAGTTCGTGTAGAGCGAGTCTCCCGGTCCGCGCAAGGTCGAGGACCAGGGGGTGGGCTGGCCCGTGCCGATGTACATCCAGCCCAGCTCGGGGTCGTAGCTGATCGTGTTCCACGTGAGGCCGCCGAGCGGCTCGATCTCGTGCTCGGCCCAGGTCTCGTAGCCGGGCTCACCCTCCGCCGGCACCGTATAGGTGATCCACAGCCGCTCGCCGGTCTCGGCGTCGTGCGCCACGACCGCGCCCCGCGCACCCCGCTCGCCCCCGGCGAAGCCCAGAATCACCTTGCCGTCGGCGATCAACGCGGGATGCGGGTGCCCCAGCCCGATCGTGTAGTCACCGGTGTCCACTTCCCAGCGCTGCTCCCCCGTCACCGCGTCCAGCGCAACCAGAGCGGCGTCCGCCGTGCCCCAGTAGATCGTGTCGCCGTAGACCGAAACGCCCCGGTGGCGCATGAAGGCCTGCGAAAGCTCGATGTCCTCCGGGTAGCTGCGCGTGTGCACCCACGCCACCTCCCCCGACACCACGTCGAACGCGGTGACGCGGCCGCTGCCTTCGGACACGTACATCATCCCGTTGGCGACAATCGGCGTCGGGACCCAACCCGTGACGTCGCGCATCGACCAGGCCCAGACGAGCCGCAGATCGCCGACGTTCGATCGGTTGATCCGGTCGAGCGGACTGAACCCCGTCACGTCGTAGGTCCGCCGATAGCTCATCCAGTCGCCGTCCTCCGGGTCGAGCAGACGCTCCTCGGTGACGGGCTCCCACTCGGCCGCCGGCTGCGCCCAGGCGATGCCTGCCACCGCCAGACCGGTCCCGATCAGGCACATGATGAGTCGCCCGCGTCCGATGTTCGACATTTGCTTCCTCCTCGCCGGTGCCGATGAGCTTCCCAGGCAGCATGGTTACGGATGCGCTCGGGCGTGTCAATGCGGCGCGTGACGCCGCGGGCGCCGCGCTGCAGCAGCGCTCCGACCACCGATCCCGAAGGGACACCGGAGCGCTGCCGCGGCGCCCGTTGAACGGCTCCGCCTGGTGCGCGTAGCCGGCCCTCGCTGCCGGCGCGACTCCTCGAAACGGCCGGTCGACATGGCTGCCCCAGGGTCACCGGGACGGTGCCGGGAGGGTCGATGGATTTTACCTATTGACTTCCTATAGGTTTCTGCATCATTCTATTGAAATCCGATAGGAGACAGGAGCTCGCGGAAACGAGGACGAGGTACTCGCCATGGACATCTCTCGACCCGATCTCGCACGCAAGAAGAAGCGGCGCCAGGCTCTGTATGCCGTAGCCGCGGTCCTCGTGGTGGCCGTCGTCACCCTGGGCGTCTCGCGCCTGGAGCCGGCCGCGCCGCGCGTCGACCGCGACACGATCTATCTGGACACGGTGCAGCGCGGCCCGATGGTGCGGCAGGTGCGCGGCACCGGGACGCTGGTGCCCGAGCAGATCCGCTGGATCCCGGCCACCACCGACGGCACCGTCGAACGGATCGTCATCCGGCCCGGCGCCCTCGTCGCCCCGGACACCGTGATTCTCGAGCTGAGCAACCCCGAGCTGGAACAGTCCGCGCTGGAGGCGCGGCTGAATCTCGAAGCGGCCGAGGCGCGTTACAGCACCCGACAGGTCGAAGTGGAGCGCGAACTGCTCAACCAGCGGGCGACGCTTGCCACCACCGAAGCGCAGTTGAAGACCGCCCGCCTGCAGGCGGACGCCGACGGGCAGCTCTTCGCGCAGGGCCTCGTCTCGTCGCTGCAACTGCAGCAGTCGCAATCCGCCGAGCAGGAGTTCGACACGCGCTACGCGCTCGAGCGGGAACGGCTGCAGATGGCTACCGACACCGTCGAGGCGCAGCTCGCGGTCGAGCAGGCCGAGGTGGACCGCCTGCGGACGCTGTACGAGCTGCGGCGGCGGCAGGTGGCCGACCTGCGCGTGCGGGCAGGGATGCCCGGCGTCCTGCAGCAGGTGCCGCTCGAAGAAGGACAGCGCATCACTACGGGCGCGAACCTCGCGCGGGTGGGCGACCCGACGGTGCTGAAGGCCGAGCTGCGCATCGCGGAGACGCAAGCCAAGGACATCCAGATCGGCCAGTCGGCCGCCATCGACACCCGTAACGGCGTCATCCCGGGCCGCGTCACCCGCATCGACCCGGCGGTGGAGAACGGGACGGTGACGGTCGACGTCGCC
>WTGR01000638.1 GCA_011523485.1 Acidobacteriota bacterium | reverse complement strand
GGCCTGGAAACCGTAGCCGAACCTTGCCTCAAGCCGGCTTGGCTGCCGGTTGTCGTCATCGCCTGCCCCCGAGCCTGAGCTCGCGGCGAGACTCGCCACTGTGCCGTGCGCGAGCAGAGCGTCCGCGCCACCGGAGGCCGCATCGCCGATCGACTGCGTGAGCGTCACGGTGGGGCCGCGTTCGGAAGACGGTTTCGGATCCCAGGCGAGCGAGCCGGAAACGCCGCGCTCGCGAAAGCCCTTCGCTTCGTGGGTGAGAAGGGCATGCCCGCGCAGCACCGCGCTGAGCCCGCTCGCCGGATCGGACCAGGCGATGCCGGCGCCGAAATCGATGCCGAACCCGGTCTCGGCATCGCCGCCGTCATGGCGCACGCCGATTTCGACCGACGGGGTCAAGGCCGAACCGCCTTCGAGCGGTATCGACAGCGACCCTTCCAAGCCGAGACGCAGGCGGGTGACCGTGGCCCGGGCCCCAGCCAGGTTGCCGCCGTCCGTCCCGCGCGCCGCGTCAGACGCGGTCTGCACGATCAACGCGTCGGTCTTGGCGGCGAGGGTGAGGCCGTCTTCCGCACCATCGAGCAGCTCGCCGCGCAGCCCGGCCGCCGCCATCCGCAAGTTGAGATCGGTGCGGATCGCGGCGGCGTCCTCGTCCGTCCCCGGCTTCTTCGGGGTCACAGAGAGCTCGCCCGTGCCATAGCCGGCAACGCCCCAGATGTCCGCCTGCTCGGAGAGCGCGATCCGCCCCCAAGGATAGACTCCCGTGAGCGTCGCTTCGACCCGGCCGCCGCTGTTGCCGGCGTAGCCGCCTTGGCCGACGCTGCGCGAGACGATCATCCCGGCGGTCCAGTCGTCGCGGGCCCAGTCGGCGCCGACCATGGCGCTCGAGACCTCGCCCTCGAGCGTGAGCTCGCCCTCGCGGCCGTCGAAGCGGCTGACGGCGCCCCGGCCCCAGAGAGAAACGTACCCGCCCGGCCCCGTTTGCTCCGTGACCGCAAAGGACGTGCCGCCGAGCAAGTCGCGTCGCGTCACGCCGCGCGACTCCAGCGAGTGGAAGCCGACGGGTTCCTGCCAAACCGAAGGGCGTGCCGCGTCCGCGTCCTCCTGCGGCGCCTGGCCGCCGACCCGCTGGCCGGCGAGCGTCACCTCGACGCCGGGCTTGCGCGCTGCCCGCATCCGGCTCTCGACGGCGTCGAGCACCTGGTCGGCCACCGTGCGGCCGAAGCGGCCGAGCCACGCCTTCGGGATCGGCCCGTCGTTCTTGATGACGCCGAGCCCCGAGCCCGTGTCGATGCGCGCACCCTGCGCATTCTCCAGGAAGAGCCGCATGGTCTCATAACCCTCGTCATGGTCGTCGGCCAGCACCTCCACCTCGACCGTCTTCTCCTGCTCGCCGGGCTCGAAGGTCAGCATGCCGTTCGTCGCCACGTAGTCCTCGTCGGCGACCGCCTGGGGCCTGTTGTGCGGGTCGTCTCCGGTCCGGTAGTCCACCGTCACCGGGGCGTCGCTGTGGGGCGACAGGGTGACGCGGAAGACGAGCTTCGCGCCGGGCGCCTCGCGCACCGAGGCTCCGTGGACCCGGAGGCCCGCCCCGGCCAGCGGCTGTCCGGTGTCGATCACCGGCACCGTGACCTCAAGCGGCCCTTCGGTGAGGTACCAGGCCCGGTAGTCGCCGAGCGGAGGGACCGACTGGAAGCCTGCGTCGGTCCCGCTCAGCCGTATCGTCAGCGTGCGATCGCCGTCCGCCACGGCGTCGCCGGGCGGCATCACGGTGCCCGTCGAGACCCGCACGCCGGGCTCGCTCGCCGCCCCGTAACGGAAGACCATCTGCCGGCGGCCCGGCCCGTTCACCGCGTAGTGGAGCCAGGGCTTGATGAGCGGCAGGGCGCTGTCGCCCACGTTGACTCCGGCCACCGCCACCTCGTCGTAGCCGCCGTTGCGGATTATCCGGAATTCGAAGGGCTCGCCCTCCCGCGCCGAGCCGGTTGCTTCGAGCCGCATGGCAAAAAGCCCGCCCCGCACCCGGTGCTCGGCGAACACCCGCGGTGCGAGTCTCGCCGCATCGAAGTCGCGGCCCTCGCCGTCGCGGATCGTGCCGCCCTTGAGGTCGAGCGACACGAACCCCAGCCCGTTCGGGTCGTTGTCGCCCTTCTGAACCGTCCAGACGAAGGTCAGCCGCCGTGTACCCGAGCCGCCCGTGTAGCGCGCCCGGCGCTCGCGGTCGAAAGCGTCCAATACCAGCTCAGGCCTGCCGGTGACGATAACCGCGGTGTCGAGAGTGAGCGTGAAGGTGAGCCTCGCGCCTCTTCCGTGGACCGCGCCGTCCGGCAGGGCGAGGAAGTCGTCCTTCGTGTAGTAGGGGCCGTGGTCGGCGCTCGCCGCCGGCGGCACCGGCGTGATCGTGAGCCCGTTCGCCTCCGGGCCTTCGTAGCGAGCGGCGATGGTCGCGCTGCCCGCCGGGTAGGCGTCGCTCTCCAGCGGTCCCTCGGGGTTGTCGCCGTCATCGGTGAAGCTCACCTGCACCCGCACTCTCTTGCCGACGTCGGCCTCGACCGGCACGTAGGTGCTCGAATCGGTCCCGATGTTCACTGGGTTCGACGTGCCGTCTGCATCCACGCGCTCCCACTGGTAGGTGAAATCGCTGGCGCTGCCCGGCACCCCGTCGTCGTCCGCGATGTCGCCCGTATCGGCTGTCAGCGTCTCGCCCACCTGCGCTGTGCCGGAAATCGTCGGAGCGCCCGTGGCCGGGTTGTTGACCTCCGAAGGATCGGAGAGGGTTACCGGCGTCAGGCAGCCCTCGTCGGGGCAGGCGGTGCCGTCGGCCAGACGCAACCTGATCCGCTGCGGCAGTCCCGGCGTCGTCTCCAGCGCCAGGTCGAACGTCTCGTCGCCCTCGTCCTCGCCGTCGTCGACGAGCGTGAGGGCGACCTTCTTGCGCGCTTCCCATTCGCTGCCCGAGGCGGCGAAGTCGTCGGACGCGAAGGTGATTATTTCCGAAAGAGCCGCGTAGTCGTCCGGCGATCCGGCCCCGTCCGATCTGGGTTTCGCCCGGACCGAGACGCTGAACCCCCTGCTGGGCCGGGGCACATCGGTCGCGGTGCGGGCGATGAAGGTCACGCTCGCCGCATCGTCGTCTTCGACGAAGCTGTAGGCCGCCTTCTCGGGCCGGACCGTGATCGCCGGGTCCGCCACGACCATCTCCACCGTCGCCGTGCCCGGTGTGCCCACCTCGTAGCCGTCGCCATCGTCGAGCGTCGCGGTGAGATCGCCCGTCTGCGTCGCCCCGCCGGTGAACGCCGCCCTCAAGAGCGGGAGCGTGACGGTGGCCGCGTTCGCAGGGATCGTGAACGTCCAGCTCAAGCTTTCCGCAGGCAGGTAGGTGTCGTCCTGCGTCATGGTCACGCTGCCGCCAATCTCCGCCTCGGCCGGTCCGGTGCGCGTGACGGTGAAGACGACATCGTCGATCTGGTATCCGTAGGTATCGCTTCCCGCCGAAATGGTCAGGACCGCGGTCTCGTCCGTCAACTGCGCCTGCGCCGGGTGGTCGAGTCCACCCATCGCCAGGAACAACGCCGCCGCGAGCATCGAGGCGGCTCGCGTGACCATGGCGGCAAGGACCTCGCGCGCCGTACGGCAACACCATTCTCGCGCTTCCTGTTTGGCCCAACTTCAACAGTGAGATTCCAAAGTAATCGATAGATCAACGGGTTATGCC
>WTGR01000925.1 GCA_011523485.1 Acidobacteriota bacterium | reverse complement strand
AGCGACCCCCTGACCCCCAGTCAGGTGCGCTACCAGACTGCGCCACATCCCGACGCTCGACGACAAACCTGCCGAAAGACCGTGGCGGAACGTCACGTGCCGCGGCCCGACCCGCCCTGCGCGGACAGCAGGTCGAGAATCGACCGGAGCCCGCGTTTCACATCGAGGATACGCTCGCGTGCATCCGTCCCCGGCAAGTCGGCCACGATCGGTTCCGGAGCCGCCGGTTGCTCGCTGATCAGCCTCCGCCGCGCCGCGCCGAGCGTCAGCCCCTCTTCGAAGAGCAGCCGCCGGATCTCGAGCACCAGCTCGATGTCGACCCGCCGGTAGACACGAGCGCCGGTGGTCGTCGACGCACCCAGCGCCGGGAACTCTCCCTCCCAGGACTTGAGCACATACGGCTGCACCCCGGCGATGGAGCAGACCTCGGCGGCCTTGAACAGTGGCCGGTCGGGAATCTCGACGTCGACGCTCGGCGACCTGTCCATCCTCTGTCGTGGCCAGCCAGTATAGCGCAGTCCAGGAGCCTGCGCCGCCGCACGCAACGCAGCGGCGTTCCGGGGCGCAAGGTCCCGGAGCGGGGGGAATGGGCCGGAACGCCGAGCCGGAGAGGCGTTTCGGGGCGCTCGTGCGGGACGACGCCCGCCGCCGGGCCCGCGCCCCGGTTACGAGCGCCGGCCGCGCCGCGCCGGCTCGCGCCGGGCCCGCGCCCTGACCCGAATCGGGGACCCTTCGAAACCGAAGGCGTCCCGGAGCTGGTTGCGGAGGTACCTCTCGTACGAAAAGTGAAAGCGCGTCGCGACGTTGGTGAAGAAGACGAACGACGGCGGTCGGGCGCCGATCTGGGTAGCGTAGAGGATCTTCACGGCGCGGCGGCCGGGGCTCGCGGGACGATGGTGAGCCGTGATCCGGGCCACGACACGGTTGAGCTCGCCGGTCCCGACGTGCGCCGCCCGCGCCGCGGCGACGTCCACGGCCCGCTCGATGATCCGCGGCGCCCGCTGCCCGGTAAGCGCGGACACGTGCAGGATTGGGGCGAAGTCCGCGAACCGCAGGGCGCGGCGCAATTCGGCATCGAACGTCTTCGAGTATCCCTGCCCGCGGTCCTTCACCAGATCCCACTTGTTGGCCGCGATGACCACGCCGCAACCGGCGCGTTCGGCTTCGCCGGCGATCACCGCGTCCTGTCGCGTCGCGCCCACGGCCGCGTCGACGAGCAGCACGGCCACGTCGGCCCGTGCGAGCGCGCGCCGGGCAAGGACGACGCTGACCGCCTCGACCGCTCCCGCCCGGGCCACGCGTCCCGGCCGCCGAATGCCGGCCGTGTCCACGAGCCGGATACGGCGGCCGTGCCAGCCGACGAGGGTATCCACGGCGTCGCGCGTCGTTCCCGCGCTGTCGCTGACCAGCACGCGATCCTCGCGCGCGAGCCGGTTGACCAGCGACGACTTGCCGACGTTGGGCCGGCCGACGATCGCGATGCCGACCTCGCGGTCCTCGCGTTCGTCGCCGATCGGCGTCGAGGTCGAGTCCGCGGGCCGCCGGCCGCGTCCGGGCAGGCGCGCGACCACGGCATCGAGCAGATCACCGACCCCCAACCCATGCTCGGCCGCGATGGTCAGGGTGGGAGAAACGGCCAGGCGCTCGAACTCGGCCGCCCCGGCGCCGGCGCGCGGATCGTCCACCTTGTTGATGGCCAGCACCATCGGCGCCCCGGTTCGCCGCGCCTGCCGCACCACCTCTTCATCGGCGGGCACGAGTCCCTCGCGGGCGTCCGCCAGAACCACGATGACCGCCGCGGTCCCCACTTCGCGGAGGCCGCGTTCGGCGACCGCCGCCTGCAGCGGGTCCGCGCTCGCCCCGAACACGCCGCCGGTGTCCACGAGCTCGAACTCCGTCCCGAGCCACTCCACCGGATGGCGCATCACGTCGCGGGTGGTCCCCGCCACCGGCGCCACGATGGCGCGGCGGCTGCCCGCCACCCGGTTGAACAACGTGGACTTGCCGACGTTGGGCCGGCCCACGAGCACTACTCGCGTCCCGGCGCTCGTCTCCTCGCGCATGACACTCCGGCTTGACAGCCGTAAATCACCGTATCTATGCTAGTTATACAACTCTCTGAAGCACGGCGCGACATGATCAAGGTCGACATCGTCAACCAGGTATCGAAAGCCGCGGACATCACCAAGGTGAAGTCCGAGCGGGCGGTCGACGCGGTCTTCGACGCCCTGCGCACTTCGATGCAGCGTGGCGAGCGCATCGAGCTCCGGGGCTTCGGCGTCTTTCAGGTCAAGCCCCGCAAGCGGGGCATCGGCCGCAACCCGCGCACCGGCAAGGAAGTCCGCATCCCTCCCGGTCGCACCATCCGCTTCAAGCCGGGCAAGGACCTGCAGAATATCCGTGCCTAGCGACCGGAGGTGGCTGCCGCTGGCGCTGTTCCTCGCCACGCTCGGCAGCACCATGTACATCGGCGGGTGGTACCATGCGTACTTCCTCGCCGACCCCACCGGAGAGACGCCGCCGTACGCCCTGCTTCCCGGTGCATGGTACAGCTTCACGGTCCTCGCCATCCTGGGCACCCACGAGCTGGGCCACTACTACGCCTGCCGCTACTACGGGATCGACGCCTCGCTCCCCTACTTCCTTCCGGCCCCGTTCCTGGCCGGCACGGTCGGCGCCTTCATCCGCATCCGCCAGCGGATACCCACCAAGGCGATGCTCTTCGACATCGGTGCGGCGGGACCGATCGCCGGCTTCATCGTGGCCGTGCCGGCACTGTTCGGAGGTCTGGCGCTCTCGCGGGTGACGCCGATTCCGGAGCTCGACGCCGGCGCCCTCATGCTGGGCGAGCCGCTGCTGTTCAAGGCGGCGGCGTGGTTGATCTGGGGCGCGCTCCCCGAAGGCCACACGATCAGCCTGCACCCGATGGGCTTCGCCGCCTGGTTCGGCCTGCTGGCGACGGCGCTGAACCTGTTTCCGATCGGCCAGCTCGACGGGGGCCACATCTCGTACGCCGCGCTCGGCAGCCGCTCCACCGCCGTCACCTTGACCGGCGTCGCGATCGTGGTCGTGTTGACGTTCTTCTCCCTGAGCTGGCTGGTCTGGGCGGTCCTGATGGTCGTCATGCTCGCCGTCTTCGGCCCGCGCCATCCGCGCACGCTGGACGATCACGTGCCGCTGGATTCGCGGCGACGCTGGGTCGCGCTGGCCACCGCGGGCATATTCGTGCTGTGCTTCACGCCGGCGCCGATACAGCTCGACGGCTTCGGGGCCGACCCCTGAGCCGCGCCCGGGGATCTGCGCGGTAGAACGGGGCAGATTCCCGGTCGGGCCGGTTGGGCGGCAATCGGAGCCGGAGGCGATGATTGTCGGGCTACAGCAGGTTGATCGGATCCACGTCCACGGTGACGCGCCGGCCCAGGTCGGGGCCCGCGTCGAGCGCCGCCCGCAGCGCGACCCGCAGCGCGCGCCGATTCGTACCCTTGAGAAAGATCTGCGCGCGGTGCTGGCCGCGCAGCCGTGAGATCGGCGCCACGGCGGGTCCGAGCACCTGGAACGACCCGTCGGCGGCGCGCAGCGCACCGGCCAGCCTGGCCGCGTCGCGCATCGCGGCCTCCAGCGTGCGCCCGCGCACGACGGCATTGACCATCGACAACACCGGCGGGTAGCGCAGCGCGGTGCGGTAGCGCATCTCCTCCTCGAAGAACGGGCCGTAGGCC
>WTGR01000458.1 GCA_011523485.1 Acidobacteriota bacterium | reverse complement strand
CCCCGATTCGCCGCAGCCGGCGGCCAGCGCGACGCAGATTCCCAGCAACGCGGCCCGTATCGTCACTACGGCTTGGCAGTCTAGGAGCTTGCGCCGCAGAAAGCAACGAAGTGCTCTCTGCGGGCGTAAGCGCCTGGGGCGGTGGCGGATGGGGCCGAACACGGAGCCCCGCGACGGGTTGGGCGGCGCCAGGAGCTTGCGCCGCAGAAAGCAACGAAGTGCTCTCTGCGGCGCAAGCTCCTGGAAGCTCACAGCGGCGACCGGCTCGGACGCCCCTGTTCGTAGCGCGCGAGGTTGGCGGCGAGACCGCGCGCGCGGGGCGCCTGCCCCGCCTGCTGCGCCGCCGCGATGGCGCGCCGCTGCCACGTCGCCGCCTCGTCGTACCGCCCCAGCTCGGCGTACACCATGGCCCGGGTCTCGTAGGTCTCGATGCTCGTGTCTCCGCGGAGCCGCTCGTCCATCAGCGCCAGCGCGCGCTCGCCGTCCCGCACCCGCGCGTCAGGCGCCGCCGCCAGTACCCGCAGCAGCAGGTTGGTCAGCAGCGCATGGCCGCGGTGCACGAGCTGCGCCCGCTCGAGCCAGTCGCGCGCCTCCCGATGCCGTCCGAGCTGGACGAGCGCCACCCCCCGCCCCATCCACGCCTGGTCGGAGGCCGGATCCGCCTCGACCACTCGGGCGAACTCCTCGGTGGCGTCACCGAGCCGCCCGGCGAGGCTCAGCGTGTCGGCCAGCGCCATCCGCGCGTCCACGTAGCCGGGGCGGCGCTCGATCGCGGCCTCGTAGCGCGCGATGGCCTCGCCGTAGCGGCCGTCCCGCGCCAGCAGCTCGCCAAGGCTGAAGTGCGCGTCGGCGAGGTCCGGCGCCACCGCCAGCGCCGCCTCGAACTGCGCCGCCGCGCCACGGGTGTCGCCAGCCATGCTCAGCGCCACGCCGAGACGGTGCCGCAGCGTCGGATCGTCGGGCGTCAGCGCGAGGCCGTCCCGGAACGCCTCGGCCGCCTCGGCGTGACGGCCCGCGCTCAGTGCACGCGATCCGCGCCGCTCGTGGGCCAGCGGGCTGTCCAGCAGACCGGTCGACTGCTGGAGCAGCGGGTCGGGCAGCGCGGGCGCCCCGCCGCCCCGCTGCCGCAGATACTGCTCGGCCAGCTCCAACCGGCCGAGATCGCGGTATGCCATGCCGAGGCTGTAGTGGAGGCTCGTCGCCGCCGGGTCGACGGCCAGGGCGCGCTCCAGGTAGGTGACGGCGCGCGCCGCGTCGCCGCCCGCCAGCGCGGCCCGACCGATGCCGGCGAGGACCGCGGGCGAGGCGGGCTGCAGGGCCAGGGCCCGGTCGTACACCCCCTCGGCCGCCGCCGGCTCTCCCTGATCGAGGTACATCTCTCCGAGCCAGACCAGCGCCGGCAGGTTCGAGGGATCGAGCGCGGCCACGTGGCGGAAACGCTCGAGCGCGCGTCCCCGCTGTCCCGTCAACTGGTACAGGTGCGCCAGGTAGTACGGCCAGCGCACCGCGTCCGGCGCTCCCGCCTGCGCGTGCAGGAAGGCGTTCTCGGCGGCCTCGTAGAATCCCGCCGCCTGCAGCACCAGGCCGAACTCGCCGTATGCCTCCGCCAACGCAACCGGTGACGCTGCTCCGTCACCCTCGAGCGCCAGCACGGCCGCTTGCCGCCCGCGGACCTGATCCTGCACCGCCGGCTCGAGCCCCGCCAGCCGGGGCAGCACGACCGGCGGAGGCGGCGTATCCCCTGCCACCGAACCCGGCTCGTCGGAGACTGTGCAACCGGCGAGCGCCGCAACGACCAGGGCGACCGGAATCGCGGCGATCATGGCTGCCGACCTTCTCCTTCCGTCAGGGTCGTGTACCGCCCGCTCGGCAGGCCGTCCCATTCCTCGACGCCGCCGCTCGGCCAGATGACCCGCACGCTGGGCGAGCCGGCCCGTTCCCCCAGACCGACGATGACGCGCGGATCGTTGGCCGACGCGTAGCTCCCGTCCGCGCGGGCGCGGCGCCAGCGCGTCGCGCCGTCCGGCATGATCACCTCCACCCGCGCCCCGAGCATGTCGCGCGGCGTCTCGCGTCCCACCAGCCGCAGGCCGATCCATCGGCGCCGGTGCCCGACCTCGTTGACGAGCAGACGCACCGGACCTGCGCCGTTGGCGACGAGCACATCGGTATCCCCGTCGTTGTCGACGTCGCCGAACGCCGCGCCGCGGCTCACCTCCGACAGGGCGAACGCCGCGCCGGCGCGGGCCGTCACGTCCTCGAACCGCTCCCCGCCGCGGTTGCGGAACACCTGGTTGCGCTGCTGCAGGGCGAACGGGTTGTCCGGTCCGTACGCCTCCAGATCCAGCGTCACCGTGCCGTTGACCGCGATCACGTCCAGCCAGCCGTCGTTGTCGACGTCGAGCCACCCGGCCCCGAAGCCGGTGTAGGGCAGGCTGGCGGCGCGTATGCCCCGGCCCGCGCTCTCGTCCCTGAACATCCCGCCGTCGTTGACGTACAGGGTGCTTCCCTGGCCCGTCAGCTCGGTGATGAACAGATCCTCGTCGCCGTCGTTGTCGAAATCGCCGGCGTCGACGCCCATGTCGGCCTTGGCCACGCCGGTGGCGCCGAAGGCCGTGCCCCAGAGCAGCGCGCGGTTCCGGAAGGTGCCGTCGCGCTGGTTGATCCACAACTGGTTGTCCCGCTGGTCGTTGGCGACGAACAGGTCGAGCCAGCCGTCGTTGTCGAAGTCGGCGGCCGACGCGCCGAGCCCTGGCCCGTACTCGCGCCCCATGCCGGCCTCGAACGTCACGTCGGCGAACGTGCCGTCGCCGCGATTGCGGTACAGGCGGTCCGGCTGCGGCGGACTGACCTCCGGCGGGCAGTAGTCGGCCGGACCCGACTGCGCATAGCACTGCCAGTGGGTCTCGATGCTGTAGTTGAGGTAATTGCCGACGAACAGGTCGAGCCTGCCGTCGCGGTCGTGGTCGAAGAAGGTGGCGGGCACGCTCAGTCCCGGATCGCCGGTGCCGGTCTCCGCCGTGGCGTCGGCGAACGTCCCGTCGCCCCGGTTGCGGAACATCTGATTCGGCCCGAACCGCGTGGTGTAGATGTCGATCCAGCCGTCGTTGTCGTAGTCGCCGGCAGCCACGCCCATGCCGTACCCGCGGGATGCGATGCCGGCCTCCTCGGTCACGTCGGTGAACGCGAGCCGACCCTCGCCCCCGGATCCGGTGTCGAGATCGTTACGGAAGAGGCGGTCGCCGGGAGGCTGGTCCGGGGGCGGCGCCAGCAGCGCCTCGCCGTCCCCGAGCCGCCCTCCCTGCACGAAATAGACGTCGAGGTCGCCGTCGTTGTCGTAGTCCAGAAACCCGACGCCGGGCCCCATCATCTCGGGCTGGTAGAAGTTGCCCGTCATGCCGTTGGCGTGGACGAAATCGAGCCCGGACTCCGCGGCCCGGTCGACGAACCAGTCGCCGTCGTGCTCGATGGGCAGGACCGCGGGCGAGCGCGTCCCGGTGGTCTCGCGAGGAGCTGTCGTTTCCGCCCCGCAGGCGGCCAACCAGCCGGCAAGAGCCAGCCACCCCGCGTTGCACGCGCACCGTACGGTCATCGTGTCATGGTAGATCGACCTACCCGATCAGCCGCAACCGGCGGTCCGATGGCACGCATCATGCTTCTTTCCGAGCATCGAATCGCGCCGCTGCCGCGGTTGCCCCTCGGCGGTGCACGTGTAATCATTC
>WTGR01000353.1 GCA_011523485.1 Acidobacteriota bacterium | reverse complement strand
GGCCGACGCCGCGCTGATTCATCAGAAGGTCGGCAAGGGCCTTTTACGCGAGGCCAGTTTCTCGGCCGCAATCCTAGACGGTGACTTCGCCGAACGCGACGGCGAAGAGGTCTTCGTCATGACCAGGGGCGAGCTGGACCGGGGCGACATTTCGGTCGTCCGCAACGGCGCTAACCCCAACACGACCGCGCAGGCCACGGCCGGTCCGGAGCCGGGAGGTCGTACAATCGGCCAGCGAGCAGGGCGCTCGCTGGATCTACGGGGATGCTTGATTGGCATCGAACGACAAGGCCAAGACTGAACTGAAGGCCAAGCTTGCCAGGGGCGAGCGGGTCGAATTCACGATGAAGGCCGCCTCGCCGATGCGAGCCGTGCAGCATCCCGGCAAACCCTCCCCAGCTGATCCGGGCAACAATGCCGAACCTGGGGAGCCTGAAGAGGATGCCGCCGAAGCCTGACGATAAGGGCAAGAACGACGACAAGTCGATCTTCCAAGAGTTCGACGAGGTACGCGCAGCCGCCGGCAAGGTGCGCGACAAGCTGGAAGCCTACGAGGACCCGGCCGACATTCCGGCCGAGCTGCACGCCGAAGCCGACAAGATCTTCGCCGAGGCCGCCAAGCTCCGCCACCAGATCGACAAGGACCGCTCGATCAAGGCGATGGGTTTCGTCGCCGACCAGCGCGGCGAGTTTACCGAGGCGCAGCAATGGCTGATCGCCAACGACTATGTATCGGCCGATCCGCCGGGCGACCGGCCGCCCTCGACCGAAGCCCAGTTGGTGCAACTGGTCCGGGATGTGAATGCCGGCAAACAGTCGGGGGGCCGGGTCAAGTCCAACCTGGAACCGGCTTTCCAACGCAACCAGCTCATCCGCGCCGGCGTTACCGGCCATGACTTGATCCAGGCTGCAATGCGCGGTCGCTCGATGCGCTACGACGAGAAGGGCAATGTCGTGCAGGCCGCGATTTCGCGCGCCAGCGGCCTGGTGGCCGACGAGTTCTCGACCACCTTCTACGACTTCGCCGAATACATGGGCGGGCTGCGCAACGCCGGTTCCTTCGTGACCCAGCACGAGACCGGCAACGACATGGAGTTCTTCAAGACCGCCACCCATAACGCGTCGACCGGAGCCACCGCCGAGGGCGCCGATGCCCCCGAGACCGAGGACACCTACACCAGCTACGAGATCAGCTTTTCCGAATACACGGCGCTGGCCTACCTCTCCAAAATCGTCATCCAGGACTCGGCGCCGGCGGGGTTGATGGACATCATCAACGACGGTCTCATGCGCGTGCTGGTGCGCAAATCCGAAACGGCCTACAACACCGTTTTCACCGCTTACGACGGCACGTCGGCGGCGACCAAGGCCAAATCCTACGACCGCACGACCAAGGCCACCGCCGCTTCGGCCGCCGCGGATCCGAAGATAACCGCCGCCAATATCCTGGACGGCCTCTACGGCCTCGACGAGACCTACCTTTCCAGCACCGCGGTCAACTGGCTGATGCGCGCGATGACCTACCGCCACATCATCGGCGACATCGTGTACTCGACCGACAACCCGCAGCGCGTCTATGAACCGAACCCGGTCGCCGGCGCCCCGCGCGTGATCGAGTCCGTGCCGGTGATCTTCGACGCCTTCTTACCGGTGATCGCCAAGGCCAAAGCCAATGGGCCCTCCCAGGTGGCCGCCGCGGTCGGCGATTTCAGGGACGCCTTCCACATAGCCGATGCCACGACGATGGACATCGACGTGTCGACCGAGTACCGGTTCGGCAAACGCCAGGTGACCGTCCTGGGCGCACACCGCACCGGTTCGGCGATCCGCGACCCGATGGCGGCCCGCCTCATCATCTCGAACGGGGCCATCTAGAGCCCGCCGGCGCCAGGAGAGCCCGCCGGTGGGCGATGAATACCAGCCGCGCCTGACTTCGGTGAAGGGCGTGAAACGCGCGATGGCGGTGAATGAAACCGGAAGGTTTCAACCCGGGGGCGACGAAGACGCCCGCATCCTCGCCGTCATCGCGGCCGCCGAATGGGAAATCTTCGAGATATGTGCCGACCAATTCGAAGAGGCCCCGGGCGACGCTCTGGCGCGCACCTTTCAGTCGCCGGAAGATGGGAAGTTGCTCACCGATCGGTTCGCGGCATTTCCCGAAAAGGTGGAGCGGGTCTCCGGACGGATGGCGGTGGCCGGCGCGGAGATAGCGGCCGGCGAATGGGAGGTATTTACGCCGCCCAGTCCGATCCGTGCGGGGCGGCACCTGACTTCGGGCTACTTCATTTCCCGGCGCTTTTACCGCGTGACCGCCCGCTGGGGTTGGCTGACGGTTCCTCCGCCGGTAAAAGAAGCCGCGACGCTGGTCGCGCGCAAGCTTTATCACCGGGAGACGGCGCCGCTCGGCATCACCGGCGGTGATACGCCGGTCTATGTGCCGCGCCAGGACCACGAGGTTATGCGGCTTCTCGGGCCCTACATCCCGGCCGTCCTGGCGGCTTAGGTGTTCGATCCGCTGCCACCGGTGCTCGCATGGGCCCGCTCGCTTTATGACGAAGGGCTTGTCAACGTCAATGTGCGGCGCGAGGAGATGACGCAGTTGGGCGCCGGACCCTGGATCAGCATCGACCTGCCGGAGGCGTCGTTCGCCCGTGCTCGTGCTGGGCGCCGCCCGGAGGCGTGGAACGCCCTATGGACCGTGGATATCCACTTCGGCTCGGGCCGGTTCCAACCGTCTCCGGAGGTCGCCTGGTCGGTGGTTTGGGATATGGCCAGCCCGATGATCGGTGCGCTAACCAGCCAGAACGGACTCGATATTCCGAGGTCTTACCTGGTGGCGCCGGAGAACTTCCGCCAGGATGAGCGCTGGAACGAAGGGGATGTGCGCGGGCAATTGACTCGCACCCTGACCATTTCGATCTCGACGCGATCGGCCAACTGATGCCCCGCAACTACGGCACGATCCTGGCGCGCATCGATTACCAACGCATCAATCAAATCGCCCAGGTCCTCTCGCTGTCCAACGCACGGATGGAGGAGGAGTGGAAAAAGACCGCCCGCCCCGCCGGCCGCGCCATCGTCAACGAGCTCAAGCGCGCCGCGCCGTCCGACCAGGGGCTATTCCGGCGTAAGGGCATCAAGCTCTCGGTCCGGCGCTTCGGCGTCTATGTCCGCGTGGTCGGCTTTCCGGGCGGCCGCCTGGGGCGCCCCTACAACATCCACAACCTGCTTCAGGACGGGCACCGCGTCGGCCGCGCCGGCCGTACCCGCCCCAACACTTTCGTGCGCCGCACCCTGCGGCGGACCTACCCGCGGTACCAGGCGGAGGTCGAGCGCGGAATCGACAACGTGATCGACTGGATGCACGCCACCCTGGCCAAGCGCCAGCGCATCAAGAGCACGTTCTCGGCCAGCGAGCGATCCGCCCGCGGCATCAACCTCAACGACGTCTTCGCGTGAAAGGCCAATCATGCCAGCCCTGAGAGCCGGAGTCCTCGACCAATTCGTCGCGATCGCGGCCGAGTCGAGCTACGCCAATGCCCCTAGAGCATTCGCCCGCGTGGTGAACACGCCCAGCGACGGTTGGACGCCGGAAGTCGCCATGGTCTCCACCGATGCCTTCCGGCCCGGCCGCCAGGCCGTGCAGGCCGACCAGACGCGGCAGGTGCCGATCGGGGGCACCGGTCCCATCCAGACGTTCGTGGGCGAGGGCGGGATGTTCCTGCT
>WTGR01000529.1 GCA_011523485.1 Acidobacteriota bacterium | reverse complement strand
CGACACCGCGGTCGGATCGCTGCTGTTCAACTTCGACGGGACGCTGCGCAGCGGGCTGGGCGACACGCGGCGGGGGCAGGTGGGGCTGAGCGTGCGGTTCTGAGGGTGAAGCGGTTGAGGTTGCCAGGGGTTGGAGGCGTATCCTGTGGCCGTGTCGAGTGACGCCACACGGTCTGGTTCGGTCGGCGGTGCTGCTGACGAAGCCGGCGGTCAGTATCGACGAGGTGTCGCTGCGTTGTTCGTAGCGTACGGACTCAATGGAACCCCGTTTCTGGGGCTACCGATGGGCGATGCTGACGCGATTGTTGAGGCAGTCGCCCTTGAGACCGACTTCGCGGTCGACGATCTCTTGGTCGAGTTGCGAGGGGGGCGACTCTTCGTGCGGCCAAGCGTATGCTGAAGTTCGATCGCACCATGTCAGAGGTGACAGGCCAGTGGCTCCGAGCTGTTCGGGACCCGAGATTCAGGCCTGCAGAAGACATCGTTGCTGCCGTTGCCGGGGACTCGTCAGGGCCCGTTCGGGATATTCCCAAGATCGCCACAGCACTTGCTGAGGCGGGCGGGTCTGCACCCCGTACCGCCTTGGTGAAACCGGTTGGGAATTATCTGGGTTGTGAGTGGGGCCTTGCGCCGGCCGTCGCCGAAGCAACGGCTACTAAGCTCTTGGTGTTTTGGGACGAGGCCGGAATATTCGTCGCGAGCGGTCCCGGCAGGACAGTATCGCCGCGGCTGCAGCTCTTTCTGGAAGTCGGAGTCGCGCTGGACGCCGTTTCGAAGTGCCCTGAAGAGGCTGCCTCCTGGGTTGAGGATACCGTTGCAGGGGACAATAGGGGAGCAGAGCCTGGTGCTGGCGGCGGGACTGTCTCCGACAATTGCCGACGCATTGATTGCCTGCGCGTGTCGTGGTTCCGGGCCGCGGGAGGATTCGCTGGCGCTGGAGGCAGCTCGGAGCCTGGCGGAAGGAGGTAGTGCAAGCGACACACGGGTGCGAGAACTGGTCAACCGACTAGTGGTCCGTCACGCCCTAATCTGCGGACACGGACGGCGTCGTTGGCGCGCTCGCGGAACGAGAGTGTTCGAGCGGCAGTGGTGCTATCGCTGCGGAGCGAAGTGCGAGGCGGATCAGGACTCCTGTTCGTCGTGCCATGTCGTCACGCAGAGACCGAGTGTTGCGGCTGGCGAGAGTCTCGATCGGCTACGGCGGAAGACGACGGCTGTGACGAAGTGAGGGACAGACATGGGACGCACCAGGAGAAGTGGAGCGCAATCGGGGGGCGCCGGGAAGGTTGGCGCGGTACGGCGGATCACTCACGAGGCGACGTGGAGGGGATTTTCCCACCTGAGTCTCCTGAACCGGGAGAAATCGGCATCGCAGGATGCCAGCGTAGCGCCATGCGTCAGTGCTAGTGCGGCGAGGTGGGCGTCGGACGCGAGGTTGCCGGCAACGCCGACGTCAGTCAGCAGACCGCGTAACGTGCGCCAATGATCGCGGTTCTCGGTGAGGAGCGACACGATGTCGAGCGCCAGCCAGACGTCGAGTTGGCCGATGGCCTCCTCGGGTGTGAGCGGGGACGGGAAGATCCTGGGATGCGTGGAGATGCGCAGGAACCCGACCGCGACAGTCCACGCGAGGCCGATGGACTCGTCGCCGTTCAACCGTTCCTCCCACCACTCGACGATCCGATCGTGATGGGGTGTGTCGGGATTCACGGCGTACAGCAGGATGTTGACGTCGACGATCTTCATTTCCGGAGAGCCATTTTGCGAGCGATCTCTTCGTCTTCCAGCCGCGCCGCCAGCGCCAGCGCCTTGTCGAGATCGACCGTGGGGCGCCCCATGGAAACGGTCTTCTGCTTGAACCGCTTGGTGCGCTGTCGGTCGGGCTTGCGCTGAGCCAGCCCGGCGCGAAGCGTCCGGTTGAGCATGCGGGTCAACGAGACGGACTCGGCGTGCGCGCGGGCCTTGAGCGCGACCATCAGGTCGTCGTCGATTCTCACTGTGCTGCGCATGTAGAGAGCATAGCATCATCAAGGATGATGTCATGGCATGTCGATCCACGGCATCCCGGGGCTCGCCAACGGGACTTCCGTGGTTGAGGGTGGAGACCGCCAGCAACCATGCAAATGTAGACCGCTGAGTCACATCTGCATGGTTCGATGGGGTCCGGAGTGCCGCCGCGAGATTCTGGCGCGTGCGGCTGACAACGTTCCTGCCTGAGTGTCGGGCAATGGTCCCCTGAGGTTTCCGGACCGCTCCCGACGTGGTATAAGCGTCTGCGGGCAGCGACCGGTCGCGGCCCGGCCGACTTCGATGAACACCAGCACCTACGCCAGGCCGTCACGGGAGGCGGCCCTCGATTTTGCGCGTCAGGCGGACCTCTCGGCCCTGATGGCGCGTGCCGCGGCGCTGCGGGACGCCGGGTTCGGACGCCCCGTCAGCTACTCGCGCAAGGTGTTCATTCCCCTCACCAAGCTGTGCCGCGACGTGTGCCACTACTGCACGTTCGCCCAGCCGCCGCGGCCCGGCGAGCGGGCGTACATGACCCTCGACGAGGTGGTCGCGGTGGCGCGCCGGGGCGCCGAGGCGGGTTGCAGGGAGGCGCTCTTCACGCTCGGCGACAAGCCGGAGCTGCGCTATCCGCAGGCGCGCGCCGAGCTGGACGTGCTGGGGTATCCGACGACGATCGCGTACCTGGCGGCGGCGGCCCGTGCCGTGTGCGACGCCACCGGTCTGTTGCCGCACGCCAACCCGGGTGTCGTCACGCGGGAGGAGCTGGTCGCCCTGCGCGAGGTGTGCCCGTCGCAGGGGATGATGTTGGAGAGCGTCTCCCGGAGGCTGCTGGAGCCGGGTCAGGCGCACCACGGCTCGCCCGACAAGGATCCGGACGCGCGCTTGGCGACGATGCGGATGGCCGGAGAGCTGGCGATTCCCTACACTTCCGGCATCCTGATCGGCATCGGCGAGACCCGGGAGGAACGTATCGAATCGCTGCTCGCGCTCCGCGACCTGCACGATGCGCACGGCCATATCCAGGAGATCATCGTCCAGAACTTCCGGGCCAAGCCGGACACCCGGATGGCGGACGCGCCCGAGCCGCCGCTCGAGGACCTGCAGTGGACCATCGCCTGCGCGCGGCTGATCTTCGGCCCCGACATGGCGATTCAGGCGCCGCCGAACCTGACCCCGGACCGATACGGCGCCCTGATCCGGGCCGGCATCAGCGACTGGGGCGGGGTGTCGCCGGTGACGCCCGACCACGTCAATCCGGAGGCGCCGTGGCCGCACCTGGAGCGGCTGGCCCACGAGACCGCGCGCGAAGGCAAGGAGTTGACCGAGCGGCTGACGGTCTATCCGTCCTATGTGCGGCGCCTCGATTCGTGGGTGGCGGAGCCGCTCCGGTCCGCCGTCCTGCAGGGATCCGACGCCGAGGGGTTCGCCCGCGAGAGCGCCTGGTCGCCCGGAGATCCGGACGCCGTGCTTCCGGCGCCGCTCCTGGAACGCCTCGATGATGCAGCCCCGCCGGCGCCGAGCGCCACGGTGCGGGCGTTGTGCGAGACGGCCGCGCGCGGCGACGGGCTGGACGAGGCGGAGATCGCCGCGCTCTTCTCCGCGCGCGGGGACGACATCGTGGCGGTGGTCCGGGCGGCCGACGCCCTGCGGCGCGAGGTCAACGGCGACGAGGTCACCTACGTCGTCAACCGCAACATCAACTACACGAACGTCTGCTATTTCAAGTGCC
>WTGR01000139.1 GCA_011523485.1 Acidobacteriota bacterium | reverse complement strand
GGTCGGGCACGAACAGGGTATAGAGGAAGTCGTCCTGCCGGTTGAGCGACCCGTCCCCCGCCGTGAACTCGATGTCCACCACGTTGTGCCCGGGCGCCATCGCCGTGGCCGGTACGATGATGTGTTCCTCGCGCGCCTCGAAAGCGACCGTTTCGCCGGCCACCCGCACCGCGTGGACGCGTTCCGGCGGCTGGGCGAAATCGAAGATCAGCGGACCGACCTCGGTGAGCGTGAAGGACGTGGTCACGCTTCCGGCGATGGGTTGGCCGCGCTCCTCGGGGATCGCCAGCCGGACGTCGTACAGGACGTTGAAGATCGTGGCCGCGCGCCGCTCGGCCAGCTCCAGCGCCACGCCGGCGTTCACGTCGACGGCGGTCTCGCGGCCGCACCCGGTCGCCATGCCGGCCAGGATGGCACAGGCCGCCGCCATTCTCCCCGTTCGCGTGATGTGCATCTGCATGTGCATGATGAGCCCAATACCGGAAGTCCCCTACCCGACCAGCGCAACGGACCGTGCCGCCAAGGCCTTCCCTTGCGGTCTTCGTTCAAGCCCGGGTCATCGGCCGACGTGCATGGCCATGGTCCGCTGGCAGGATAGCACCGTGGATCTCGCGCAGACGAATCTCGCCTGGACACGTCATCATCACTCGCGGCGCGGAGCCCCCGGCCGCGCCGGATGTCGACACGACCGCTCCGGATGCGGCATAGTGTCGCCGTGACACATTCCAGCCGCTCGACCGCCATCCTGCTGACCCTGCTCGCGCTGTCCGGATCCGTTTCCGAGGCGCAGAACGCCGACTGGGACACCTACCTCGGCGACGTGGCCCGCCGGCACTACTCGCCGCTCGAGCAGATAACGCCCGAGAACGTCGCCGAACTGGAGGTCGCCTGGACCTACGACTCCGGCGAGCTCCGGGCGGGCAACTCCACCATGTACACGAGCCCGCTGGTCGTCGACGGGGTGCTCTACGGACTGTCGCCGCGGCTGGTCGCCTTCGCGCTGGACGCCGCCACCGGCGAGGAGCTGTGGCGCTACGACCCGGGCATCGAGGGCGCGCCCCAACGGGGGCTGATGTGGTGGGAACGCGAGACCGACAGCGGCACGGCGGCGCGCCTCTTCTTCACGGGCAACGACGCCCTGGTCGCGCTCGACCCGGCCGCGGGCCGGCCCGTCATCGATTTCGGCGAGAACGGTGTCGTCGACCTCTCGGCAACCGTGGAGGGAGAGGGCCCCCTCCGCGTGACGGTGCCGGGCATCGTCTTCGAGGACCTGATCGTGATGGGATTCTCGACGAGCGAGGCGGCCGGCGCGCTGCCGGGCGCCATCTCCGCGTACAGCGCCATCGACGGCTCGCTGGTCTGGCGGCACCACAACGTCCCGCGGCCGGGCGAGCCGGGCGCGGAGACCTGGGCCGACGGCGCGCTCGAAGCGGCGGGCGGCGCCAACACCTGGACCGGCATGGCGCTCGACGCCGAGCGGGGCCTGCTGTTCGCGCCGACCGGTTCGGCGACGCCCGACTTCTACGGCGCCTCGCGCGTCGGCGACAACCTCTTCGCCAACAGCCTGCTGGCCATCGACGTTCGCACCGGCGAGCGCCGCTGGCACTACCAGACCATCCGGCACGACGTCTGGGACCGCGACCTGCCGTCGCCGCCGACCCTCGTGCAACTCGAACGCGACGGCCGGACCATCGACGCGGTGGCGCTCACCAGCAAGTCGGGCCACCTGTTCCTGTTCGACCGCGAGTCGGGCGAGTCGCTCTACGACATCGGCGACGTGACGGCGCACCGAGCGACATACCCGGGGAAGTAGTCGTGACGAGGCAACCGGAGTCGTCGATCGCGCTGACGCGTCAGCGTTTCGAGATGACCACGCGCAGCCAGGAGTCGATCAACTTCGTGAGCGCCATCTGGGACCGTCTCGATCAGCGTCCCTGGGCGCCGCCCAGCCTGCAGGGCACGATGATGTACCCGGGCTACGACGGCGGCCAGGAATGGGGCGGCTCGGCGTTCGACCCGGCCACCAACCGGCTGATCGTCAATTCGTCGGAGATCGGCGCCATCCTGCAGCTCTACGAGGTGCCGGTCGGCTTCAGCGCGCGCGCCGTCTACGCCGAGCACTGCGGCACCTGCCACGGCGCCGATCGCGCGGGGAACGCGGTCGGCCCCAGCCTGATGGACATCGACGAACGGTTGACCGCGCGGGAGATCAACGACGTGGTGCGCAGCGGGCGGGGGCGGATGACCGGCTTCGCCCACCTGGACGAGATCGAGATCCGCGCCGCGATCCGCTACATCCGGAACCCCGAAGCGGAAGAGGACCTGCCGCCGTCGACGGAGGTCGACTACGCGTTCGGCGGCTATACGTGGCTCCGCGACCAGGACGGCCTGCCGGGCAACCGGACGCCCTGGGGGACGCTGACGTCGGTGGACCTGGCGACCGGCGACTTCGACTGGAAGGTGACGTTCGGCGACTACCCGCAGACCGTGGGACAGGGTCTCGGTTCGGAGAGCTACGGCGGACCGGTGGTGACGGCGTCGGGGTTGATCTTCATCGCGGCGACGCCGGACCGCAAGTTCCGGGCCTACGACATGCGGAACGGCGCGGAGCTCTGGCAGGCCGACCTGCCGGCCGCCGGGTTCTCGACCCCAGCGGTCTACGCCGTGGACGGCCGGCAGTTCGTGGTGATAGCGGCTGGCGGCGGCCGCATGGGGCCGCCATCCGGATCCGAGTACATCGCGTTCGCTCTCCCGGAGTCGCCGGACTGACGAACCCGCGGCGAAGTCGCGACGGCTCGCTGCGCTGTCAGCCGCACGGGCTCTCCACGCCCCGGGTGCGACGACACCAGCGACGTGGTGACGCTGGAGCGACGCCGACCGGCGGGTAAAGGACCCGGCCGGCCGGCGTCAACCACGACCTCCCTACTGCCCGAGCTCTTCGTAGATCGCCGCGATGGCCGCGGCCATGCGCTCCGTCCGATAGCCCTCGTACCGGTCGGTCAGATCGATCGACGCGGCGGCCTCCTCCGCGCTCTGTCCCGCCTCGATGGCCCCGCGCACGGCCGCCAGCAGGTCGGCGGTGAAGCGCTGGTACTCCTGGAGCGACTCCGGTGTGGTCACCGGGATGTGGCCCGGGACGACGGTGTCGTAGCCGTCCACGTTGTCGATCAGCGCCTGGAGCGTCTCGGGGAACGAGACGCCGCTGCCGCCGTTGCTCCGGTCGAGGAACGGCGCGTCCCGCCACGGGAACATGTCGCCCATCTGCAGCACCCGCAGCCCCGGATAGAGGATGAACGTGTCGCCGTTGGTGTGACCGGGTCCGAAGTGGTAGAGCTCGATGCGGTCGGCCCCGGAACCCAGGGTCAGCCGGTCCGTATACGTCGTGTCCGGCATGCCGTGCGCGGTGTCGCCCTCGAACATGCCGAGCCGGACCATGTTCGCTTCCGTGTTCTCCTGCACGACGATCTGCACCGACTCGGGGAAGAACGCGTTGCTCCCGACGTGGTCGCCGTGCGTGTGCGTGTTGATGATCGTCGTCACCGGCTTGTCGCTGACCGTGCGGATGCGGTCCATCAGGGCCTGGCCCCAGCCGGGCAGCTTGGTGTCGACCAGCGTGATGCCCTCCTCGCCGATGTAGACACCGGTGTTGCCCCCGCTGAACGCCGCTCGGTCGAGTGGGCTCGACCCGGTGATGACGTACAGGTTGTCCCTGACATGCTCGATGACCGTGGCGTCGAGCG
>WTGR01000676.1 GCA_011523485.1 Acidobacteriota bacterium | reverse complement strand
CGAGGCGATCAGGATCTGCGTCGGCCAGCGGCCGTTGCAGAGCGAGAAGTTGTTGGTGATGATGGCGATGAGCCGTTCGCGGGGGCTGTCGATGACGCGGGTCGACACGACTCCCGCCGCATTGCACCCGAACCCCATGCACATCGTCAGCGCCTGCTTCCCGTGCGCCCCGGCCTTGCGGAACAGCGCGTCGAGGTTGAAGGCGACCCGCGGCAGATAGCCGAAGTCCTCCAGCAGGGTGAAGATCGGAAAGAAGATCGCCATCGGCGGCAGCATCACCGCGACGACCCAGGCGGTCGCCAGGTACACGCCGTCGAAGAGGAAGCCGCTCAGCCACCACGGCAGCCCCACCGCGTCGCCCGCTCCCTTCAGCGCCGGATGTGCGGCGTCGATCAGGAGCGCGGCCAGCATGCCGGACGGGACGTTCGCCCCTTCGATGGTGATCCAGAAGACCGCGGCGAGAATCGCGAGCATCAGCGGAAAGCCCAGCCAGCGGTTCGTCAGCAGCCGATCCAGCGTGCGGTCGACGTTGAATCCGGCCTTGCGCAACCCGCGGGCCTCCGCGCGCGCCGCGATGTCGTGGGCCGCGCCGTAGGTGCGCTCCATGAGCGTGTCGTGGAAGTCCGCCGGCAGGTCCCACCGCAGGCGCTGTGCGGCGTCGAGCAGCCGCTTCCGAGCCGCGGCGGGCGGAACCGGCGTCGCCGCGCCGGTGTGGTCTTCGCCGCGCCGGCGCGGCTCGCCGGAGCGGACCGGCTCGGCGACCGCGTCGTCGTCCCCGAGCTGGCCGAGCTCGCCCGAGCGCACGGCGGCGGCCACCGCGTCGTCGGCGTTCAGCAGCCGTTGGGCCACCCAGCGGCTGCTCGGCACGGCGGGGAACGCTTCCTCGACCACCTCCGCAAGGGATGCGACGGCCTGCTCGACCCCGGGGGCCTGCTGCGCGAGGCGGAACGGCGTGGTGCGCGTCCGGCCCGTCGCGACGCCGTGCGCGGCGTCGAGCAGCCCGTCGATGCCGATCCCCGAGCGGGCCGAGCCGGCCACCACCGGGACGCCGAGCTCCCGCTCGAGCCGCGCCGCGTCGACCGCGATGCCGTGGCGCCGGGCCTCGTCCATCAGATTCACGTAGACCACCACGCGGTCGGTGATGTCGAGGATCTGCAGGACGAGGTTCAGGTTGCGCTCGAGGCGGGTGGCGTCGACCACCGCCACCGTCACGTCGGGCCGACCGAACAGGATGAACTCGCGCGCCACCTCTTCGTCGGCGCTGCCGGCCTGCAGGGAGTAGGTGCCGGGCAGGTCGACGATCTTCACGCGCGAGCCGCGGTGCGCGAACGCTCCCTCGGCGCGGACGATGGTCTTGCCGGGCCAGTTCCCGGTGTGCTGCCGGAGTCCGGTCAGGGCGTTGAAGACGGTGCTCTTGCCGACGTTCGGGTTGCCGGCGAGAGCGACGAGGACGTCCCACTTGCCGGGGCTCAGCCCGAGCCGGATCAGGCTCTGCGTCCGGTGCTCGGCACGGCTGCCGCACGCCGGGGCCGGCAACGCCATCAGGCGACCTCCTGCACGTCGTCGGCAACGTCGCCGCCGGCGGCGCGTGCGACGTGGATCCAGGCCGCCTGCGTGCGGCGCAGCGCGATCAGCGCGCCGCGGATGCGGTAGGCGACAGGGTCGCCGGCGGCGCTCGCCAGTTCCGGCGTGATCGGCGTGCCGCGCACCACGCCGAGATCGAGCAGCCGGCGGCGCTGGGTGCCCTGGCAGGCGCGGGAGATGGCGGTGACGCGAACGGTCTCTCCGGCCGCCGCGTCGAGCAGCGTCGTGCGGCTGGTCTCGGCGCGCTCGCCGGGCGGCAGGTACTGGACCGTGACGTTGCCGGCGGCCACCGTGTCGATCTCCCACTCGCGCCCGCCGCTCCGCACGCGGACGCTGCCGTCCGTGCGCGCGACGACGTCGAGGCGGCCGCCCAGCACGAGCCCTTCGCGGATCAGGCCGTCGTAGATCTCGCGCGGCTCGTCCTCCAGGTGCAGTATCTCCACCGTCCGTCCCGGCTCCGCCGCCGCCAGGCCGAGTCCCTGGTCGGGCGGCACGTCGCCGGTCGAGGTCGGAATCGGATCGCCGTGCGGATCCCAGCGGGGGTGTCCCAGCCGCGTGTCGAGCGCGTCGACCTCGTCCACCGACAGCGCGTGCTCCATCCGCTCCGCTTCGTCGTGCCAGTCGCTGGCCGGCACGCCGGTCCGGTCGGCGAGGTAGCGTTCCCATATGCGGTGCGTCCGGACCAGCCGCAGCGCCGATTGCCGTCCCTCGTCGGTCAGGGTCGGTCCGTCCCCGCCGGTGTGGACCAGGCGCATCACGCTCAGGCGCGAGAGCAATACCGCCGCGCGCGTCCGGGAGACTTCGAGACGCCCGGCCAGGCTCTCCAGCGAGCAGACGCGGCCCGTGCGCTCGCAGGTGTAGATGTGCTTGACGGCGTCCTCGAGGAGCACGCGCTCGCTCAGTCGCCAGAGGCGCCGCAGTCGGGGCGCGAGACCGATCCGGGGCCAGAACGACGCGACCGCGGCGGCTGCCGCGATGCCGAACACGAGGAGCGCGAGCGCGGGGTCGGGCATGAGAGTTTGATTACTCAAAAAATGGATCTTGGCTAGTCTAAACCAGTACTGTGACGCCCGTCCAGCGACACGGCGTCCGCCTCGCATCGCCCGCCGCCCACCGCCTTCGGGCGTGGCCCGCCTGGAGGGGATGTTCGAGCAGCACACCTGGTCGAAGGCGGACGCCGACCACCTGATCGCCGAGGGCGTGGGGCTGACGCGCAACCCGGACGGGACCGCCACCGAGGTCAGCTTCGTCGCGCAGGCGGTCGAGCTGCGGAGGTAGCGTCCCGAAACGCCTCGCGGACTCGGCGTTTCGGCCCATCCCCCGCTCGAGGAGCTTGCGCCTCAGCACTTCGCTTCGCTGGATCTGCGGTGGCAACGCTTGGCCGCCGGGCCGCTACGTGTATTCCTTTACATGGGCTCGGCGGCGTGACAAGATAGACGCATGGACATGCTAACGGCGGTGGCGGCGGTGGTCGGTGCGCTCGCTGGACTGGTGGCGGCGGTCGCGAGCCTTTGGAACGCCTATCAGTTCAGCGTCCTGAAGGGGCGCGTCGACGAAGTCAGCCAGAACCTCACGGTGCACCTCAGCGCGCCGGGCCTGCACCGCTGACCGGCCCCTGTCTCGCGGCGAATACCATCCTGCGCACCGGGAAACGGCTACCAGGCGAGTCGACAGGGTAGCAGGCGCTACGTCAGCGCACGGTCACGTCGACGAAGCCCGTCGTCCAGCAGCACTGATCTCCGCCGCCGCCGTTGCCGGAGATGTCGTTGGCGGTGACCATCAAGCGGTAGTCGCCCGGCTCCGTAAAGGTGGCGAACGTGGTGGTCTCGCCGCCGGTCAGATCCGTGAACTCGTGGCGGCCGTTCGTGCCGTCCTCGGTGTCCGACTCGAAGATCACCTCGGCGGGTCCGCGATAGAGGCGCCACGTCAGCGTCAGGGGCGGCCGCGGGCGTCCCCGCCGGCGCGGCGGCGGGGGGTTGGTCAGCGGTTCGTCGCGTGCCGACGCCCTCAGCGCGAGGGTCTCGCCGACCGACGCGGTGTAGGTGGCGGAGACTCCCGTCACCGGCGGTCCCTGCAGCTCTTCACCGCCGCCCACCCGGAGTCGCGGCGGCGTGTTGCCGTTCGCGCGGTTCAGGAACGGGTTGACGAAGTAGGGCG
>WTGR01000294.1 GCA_011523485.1 Acidobacteriota bacterium | reverse complement strand
GTTGAACAGCCCGATGGCGGCGAGGAAGACGAAATAGCCGAGGATCAGCCCCAGCAGCATCAGCGCCGGCCGCAGCACCAGCGCCGGCAGGAACAGCCAACCTTGTCTGGTGGCCTGGACGGTGAGCCGGTTGCCGTCCTCGCGGGTGACGTGGGCGGCGGCGAACACGGTCACCGCCAGCACGGCGACCGCCACGTTGAGGATCCAGCCGAGGATGCCGAACAGGAAGCGGATGAAGGGGAGTGCAGGCAGCACGTAGGCCAGCACCGCGCCCGCGATGATGAGCAGGCCCAGCAGGGTCGAGACCAGGGCGTCCGAGACCTGCCAGGCGGATTCGAAGACGTCGAGGCCCTTGCCGATGAACGGGATCGACTCCAGCAGCCCCGAGCCTGTCGCCGCACCCATCAGCGCCGCCACTGAGGCGAGTGCGGCGTTGAGGAGTCCATGCCCCAGTGCGGCGAGATCGGCGATGGGGTTGCCGCTGTCGGCGACGATGACGCTGTCGAGGTCGATGAACTCAAGCAGGCCCGAGATCATGCCATCGTCCCCGTCCGTAGCGGGGAGCGCGCCCGCGCCGGCGTTCGCGGCCGAGAGCAGCATCGGGTGGTAACGGGCCGAGCGCGCGAGCTGGGCCGCGACCCCCTTCGCGGCGGCGTCCGCCGCCGGCACCCACTCGTCGAGGCTCGGCACCGGCAGCGCCACGGACGGCACGTTGTGGGCGGCAGCCTGGAAGAGGCCGACGCGGTGGGCGATGGTGTTGAAGAAGCCGGCGGCCGCCATCCAGGAGGCCTCGCGGGCGTCCTCGGCCACGACGCGGGCCAATTCCTGCCGCTCTTCGGACGCCGCCCGCGTCAGAGCGCCGTCGAGCACGCGGGCGTAGGACCCGGCGAGGACCTGCGCCGACAGCAGCGCGTCGATGTCCGGCAGCGGGCGGCCGTAGACCGGGGTGCCGGGGACGTAGTGGGCGGCGAGGCGCCCGGCGATGCTTCGGATCGCCGGCCGCACGCCCATGAGCGCCCGCCGATGTCCCTCCGCCGCGATTCCGGGGGCGCCGTCCGCCTCCAACCCCGAAAACCGGATCGCGCCGCACATGGCGTCCGGCATGCCGCCGCCCTCGCCGTCGTAGCTGAGCGTCTCCGTGCCGTCGTCCTCGTCGTCGTAGATCTCGACGTAAGCGTCGTCGCCCGCCTGCGCCGCGCTCTCGTTGGCCGCTCTCATGCAGGTCTCGGCGATGAGCGTCCGCGAGATGGCGGCGCGCCAGAGCGCCTCGCGCGGACGCGGCACGATGGGCCGGCTCTCGGCCAGCGCCTCCTCGGAGAACGGCCGCCACACGGCGTTGGCGAAATCGCCGCCGAGATGGGCCAGACCGACCACCGCGTGCTGAGCGCCGTTCATGCCGCCCGGCAGCGGCGCCATCAGGGCCACGGCGACGACGATGCGGACGATCGCCCAGGCGCCAAAGCCGAAGCGGCCTTCCCGCGCCGTGTCCACGACACCCGCCGCCGCGTGCCAGACCAGCAGGAAGCCCGCCAGCACGAGCACGCCGGCGTTGAAGGCGAAGAGCATGTCGCCCACGGCGGACGGACGCGACTGGCCGAGGCCGCCCAGGAACGACAGCACGTCACGCGTCGCGCTGTCGGTGTCGGCGAAGAGGCCCCTGTCGATGGACTGCGCCGACGCGAGGTCCGGCGGCGGGATCGCCGCGATCCCTGCGCCCGCAACCCCTGCGAACAGCGCCAGCCACCACAGGCCGGAACGGGACGGAGGGGGCACTCTCGGCGGTGCGGCCATGCGAGCGGCCTTCCCGGCCTCTTCGCCGTGATCCGCGTCCGCTGCCGAGGACCGCTGTCCTGGCCGCCACGCTGCCTCCGCCAGCATACGCATCACCGCCACCGACCGCGCTGCATCGGCAAACGGACGGCCGAGCTCGGGCGCGAACAGGAAACGGAACAGGCGCATCGTCTCAGTTGGCGCCTGCGGCCGGGTTGGCGAGGCCCGGCAGACGGCGCATGTCCTCGACCGCCAGCGCCAGCGTGGCCGCGTCGATGGCGCCGCGCCGCTCGTCGGTGCGGTAGCGCTGCCAGTCGAGCATCAGCGAGACCGCCTGGAGCGTGACCAGCTCGCGCAGCAGGTTCTCCGCCGACATCGCCTGGAGGCCGACGAACCAGCCGGGGTCCTCGAAGCGGCCGCTTGCCAGCAGCTCCAGCAGCTCGTATCGGCTGACGGGAGTCTCGGGATCGCGGCCCCCGCCCCGCGCGATCTCCGCCGCCCAGCCGCCGAGCGCGGCACCCGGCGTCCTGAGCGCTCGCGCCTGCGCCAGGTAGTCGGCAGCAAGCGCCGTGCGCGCGTCCGCCGCGCGCGCCAGCAGCACGCGTCTGCGCTCCCGGTCGGTGTCGGCCGACGCCAGCGCGGGCGGGTCGTGCACCACCGGCACCGCCAGGTTGCGCGAGAGCTCCACGGCCGCGCGCAGCTCCGCCTCGCTTGCGAAGGTGCGCCGGTCGAAGAGCGTCCCGGCCCTGAGATCCGCGCCGTGCCGGGCTTCGTCCCCCCTGCAGAGCCCGGAATCCTCACCGGCGCGCGCGGCGTTGCAGTATTCCCGTGTCACCGTCTCGAAGCGGGCCGCATCGCCCGCAGCGGTCCCCGGCCGGTCGACCACGGCGCGGTCGCCCGTGATGCGGCCCGTCTCCGTCGCGGACGCACGGGCATGCGCGCCCTCCGCCGCCGTCCCCGTCGCCGCGAGACCCCTCAGTCCCGTGACCGTCTCGCAGGCGCTGCGACTCGGCCTGTGCGCCAGCATGCTGCCGGTCTCCGCCACCTCGCGCGCGGTCTGTGCCTGGAGCTTGGTCTGCGAATCCAGCGCCCCCGTCACCGCCTTGGCGCTCTGGGCGATGTAGCCCGAGAGCTGGCCCGTCTGGAGCCTGAGCGCCTCGATGATGGCGCGCTCCATGGCGTCGATCTCGCCGGTAAGGTCCGCAATGACGCGGCTCGCCTCACGGCGGTCGTTGTCGGTGCGGTCGCACTTGTGGGCGTGCACGTCTGCGGGAACGCCCATCAGCAGCACGGCGAGGATCGCGCCGTGAACGAAGCCCGTCCTCATTGCCCGCCTCCGACGGCATCCCGGAACGGCCCGCCGTCTCCGCTGCCGCTCAGGTCGTCGAACACGTTGCCGCGTTCCCAATCGACGTCGAGGCCGGGAAGGCGGTCGAGAGGCCGGGTGTACTCCGAGGTGTAGACCGAGAGGTCGAGGGCACGGCCGACGTAGCGCCGGTAGGCGTCGCGGGCGGCGGCGCAGATGTGGCGGCGGGCAAGGTCGAGGATCTGCTCCAGGGCGCCCGCCGGATCGAAGTGGATGTCGAATGAGCGGTAGTCGAACAGGTCGGTAATGCAGGAGAAGTCGAGGATCGAGTCCGGGTTGCGGATGCCCTGCTCCGGGTTGCGCAGGACCGCGACGTCGGCCTCGACGCCGGCCTGCGCGGACCCGGCGAGCGCTTCCGCCACCTGTGGGTCGCAGCGCGGGTCCTCCACGCCCGCACCGGGTGCGGAGGAAGCCTGCGCCTCTGCCGCCGCCGCCCACAGTAAGGCGACGAGCAGTGACGCGAGCACTGCCGGGAGCGTGGACCTAAGCCGCTTCATCGCCGCCTTCCGCACCGGTGTCGTCTTCGGGCTTTTTCGAGAGCACGTTCACCATGCTCTGCGGCCCGGCGACCACGATCTCGGTGACGGTGCGTTCCTTGCCCTCCCTGTCC
>WTGR01000762.1 GCA_011523485.1 Acidobacteriota bacterium | reverse complement strand
TGCTGCTCGGCGATCGCCCAGCCGCTGCCGATGATCCCGAACGTGAACCCGACGAACGCGAGAATCTGCCACTTGCGCATCGTTGCCTCCGGTTGAACGTGTTCGGTGTCCGTTGCGATACGGAGAGCGCCGATTATAGGCCGGCCGGCGGCGGACGCGGGGGGAACGCGTCGCAGGGTGGTATGGGAGAATCGTAGAGGTCCTGGTGCTCGCCGATCTCCGCTACGGATGCCGGTCGCTGCTGCGCAGCCCGGGGTTCACCGCCGCGAACTTGCTGACGCTCGGCGTCGGCACGGGGGCGACGATCGCGGTCCTGGCACTCCTCGACGCGGTGCTGCTGCGGCCGCTCCCGCTGGAGGATCCGGATCGGACCGTCACGCTGCAGAGGCACTTCGAGGATGGCGTATCCCGCGGGTTCGTGTACCCGGAGTTCGAGCGGATTCGAGAGGCATCCGGGGAGCTGTTCGAGGACGTGGCCGGAAACGGAGTCCGTGGTGCACGCGTGACCACGCCGGCCGGCGCCCGGATGGTTTCCGCCGGCTTCGTGACGGAGCGGTTCTTCGACGTGGTGGGCGCGCGGCCGGTCCTCGGCCGCGGCTTTGCGACGTCGGAGCACCGGCTCGGCGCGGACCCTGTCGTCGTCCTGACCGATGCGTTCTGGCGGTCGCGGCTCGGTGCGGACCCGAACGTGCTCGGCGCCCGCGTACGGGCAGGCGACCGCGACGCGACCGTGGTGGGCGTCCTGCCCAGGGGGTTTCGCGGCCTGGATCTGACTCGCCCGGCCGACCTCTTCCTGCCGCTGCGCACGGCGCCTCTGGTCCTGCCCCCGTCGAACTACCTTGCCGACACCGTCATCACGATCGACGGCCTGGGACTCTCACCCGAGGAGTGGATCTCCATCACTGGGAAGCTGAGACCGGGAGTGCGCGCCGCCCGCGCCGAGGCGGCGCTCACCGCGCTCGCCGCCCCGCGCTCCGCGGCCGAGGAGTCGGAAGCGGTGACGCTCGTGCCGACCGCGTCGGCGGCCCTGCCGTTCCGGTCCCGGGCGGAGACGGAACGCTTCGTCGGCCTGCTCGTCGCCGTGGTCGGCCTGGTGCTCCTCGTGGGGTGCGCGAATCTGGCCGGGCTGATGCTGGCGCGGAACGAGCACCGGCGGGGGGAGGCCGCGATCCGGGTGGCTCTCGGCGTGAGCCGGTTCCGCCTGCTGCGGCTCTTTCTCACCGAGACGTTCCTGCTCGCGGGCAGCGGTTCGCTCGCCGGCCTGCTGGTCTCGGTCTGGCTGTTGCAGGTGGTGGGCCGGTTCGTGCTGCCCGGCGGCGTTTCGATTGGCGCGTTGGACTTCGAATGGTCCGGGTCGCTGGCGGCTTGCGGTCTGGTTGCGGCTGTCGCGACGGCACTTCTCTGCGGACTCATGCCGGCGCTGCAGATCCTGCGCATCGAGGCCCTGCCGGTATTGCAGGGGCACCCGATGGGCGGGCGCGCAGGAGCCGGGCGCATGCGCGCGGTGCTGTTGGCGGGGCAGGTCGCGATGACCCTCGTGCTCGTGATCGGGGCGGCGCTGTTCGTCCGCAGCTTGCGCGCCGCCGTCACGGCGGACGTCGGTGTCGACGCCGACCCGCATTTTCTATGCGTCGGCCCGGTTCCCGTTCGCGAGCTACGACGAGGCGCGAATCGCGGACTTCTACGACAGCGTCGGCACCCGGTTGGGCGGCATGCCGGGTGTCGAGCGGGTCACCTACGGCCACCTCCCGCTGGCCCACTTCGGTGGCGGTACGCCGGAGGTCACCGTGGACGGTCGCACGCGCCGGCTTCCGCAACTGATGTGGATCCTGATGGGTGGCCCCGAGTACGCGAGGACGGTGGGTCTGGCGCTGCAGTCGGGGCGGGATTTCGGTCCGGGCGACGTGGAGGGCTCGGCGGCGGTGGCGATAGTCAACGAATCGCTGGCCCGGCACCTCTGGCCGGATCGCAGCCCTCTCGGCCGGCGCTTCACGTTCAACCCGCTGACGGCGGACGTGCAAGTGGTCGGGGTCGTGCGCGACGGCAAGTACCGCGGGCTCCGCGAGGCCGGTGGGTTCGCCATCTACCTGCCCCTGGCGCAGCATCGCGGGCTCGCCGACCTGAGCGGAGCCATCATCGGCCGTGCGGCCGGCGATGCCGGTTCTCTGGTTCCGCTGCTCGCGCAGCAGGTGCGCGCCTTCGATCCCGACCTGCCGATCTCCGAGGCGTCCACGCTCGCGGACCGCATCGCGGGACTGGCGATGCCGCAGCGGATGGGCGCGTCTCTGCTGGGCGCTCTGGGCGGCTTGGCGTTGGTCCTGGCGATCCTGGGGGTCTACGGCTCGGTCGCGTACGCCGCGACCAGCCGCACGCGGGAGGTCGGCATCAGGATCGCCCTCGGTGCGACCACGCCGGCGATCGTCGGCACCGTGTTGTCGAGAACGCTGCTCCATGCCGGCGTCGGGATCGCCGCCGGCGTCGGGGCGACGTTCGCGCTCACCGGCCTCGTCGAGCAGTTCCTGTTCGGCGTGGCGCCGCGCGATCCCCTGACGTTCGTCACGGTGACCGGAACGATTGTGCTGGCCATCGTGCTCGCCGGCCTCGTCCCTGCGTTACGCGCCGCCCGTATCGCGCCGGCCATCGCCCTGGCCGAGGAGTAGCTGGAATCGTCGAGCACGGCGCCAGTTCCTTACGCGCTCCGCCGGCAGACGCCACAGCCGAGACGAGCAGCATCTACCACTCGGCTGGTTTCTCGATAAACCCACCAGTACCGTCCGCAACCAGTGCAGGGAATTGTGCCTTCGCCAGCAACGTCAGCGGAAGGTCTCGGTGGTGGTGGGCCGCCCCTCGGAGCTCGAAAGCTCTGCTTCTGGTCTGCGTTCGTGCTGGAACATAGACGACCGTCGTGATGGCCGGGAAGCGGTGCCGGACCATCTGCAGCGCAGGAACCAGGTCAGAATCGCCGCTCACGAGTATCTGCTGCTCGCACGAGCCCCGATAAGCGTCGTCGAGCATGTGGATGGCGATGTTGACGTCCGTGCGCTTCTCTTCGGGAACGTCGAACACACGGTTGCCGAGCCCGGTCGTCGTGCACGCGGGGTACATGCACTTGACCCGCTTTCGTTTGAAGCGTCCCAGAATCGTCTCGATGAGCGGACGTGTCTGCAATGCGGCCAGGAACGCCTCCTGCCGCACGCGATGAGCACCCGGTTCCACAAGTGCTGTGAAGTACTTGATCCTTCGAATGTCGTCGTTCGCGCGGAGACGCGTGAAGTACCGTTCGAAATCGAGCCACTTGTAACCGGTGTTCTTGACGACTCCATAGTAGAAGTTGAAGCCGTCCACGTACACGATGGTTCTGGGCTTGGGAGCACACATGGAAAAGGCGGCCATTTAGGCCGCCCAACCGGCTGAACGCCGGGGAGTCGTACGAGACATCAATCGTACATCGGAGCAGGTGTCCGTGTCAACGGCGTCTCTCTCCCGGGGTGTGCAGACGACGACCATACAGAGGTGGGCATGGCCGGTACGAACAACAGCCCGACCGCCCCGGAGGTCCGGACGGTCGGGCTGTGGGAGAAACGACACGTACCGCGGCAGCCGACCTCAGTGCGCCAGCGGGTCCGGCCGGATCTGGAATTTCACGAGGTTCCCCGGCTCCACCGGTCCGCCTTCCACGTGCCACGCCGCGTCGGCGCCGTAGGTGGCGTAGACGCCGCGGCCCTTCCAGCCGGCGTCGGGATCGTCGATGC
>WTGR01000298.1 GCA_011523485.1 Acidobacteriota bacterium | reverse complement strand
CCCCCAGACCGATCGTGAACACACGGAGGCGAGGATGGTCGCTTTCACCAAGGACCAGAACGGAAGGAGCAAACCGATGTTGTCTGTTTCCGGCCAGTGTTGGCCATTCGTGCGGCGCGTTGTCGTGCTGTGTTGTCTGCTCGTGCTTGCGACCGCCCCCCTCGGGCGTTCCCAGACCGCGCCGATGACCAACGACGACGTGATAGCCCTTGTCGAGGGCGGGCTGGGCGCGGCGGTGCTCGTCGCAGCCATATCGCGAGCGGAGACCGTGGACTTCGATGTTGTTGCCGGCCTCCTTCAACTGGCTCAGTCCGGCGTACCGGACGAAGTCATCACCGCCATGATGGAGAAACAGTCCGCGCAAGACGACGCAGCCGCGCTTGCGGCGACGGCGGCGGAACTGAGCGCCCGTCCGGCTCCGGGCATCTATCTTGTGCAGGACGACGGGGCCGAGTTGCGCCTGGACCCGACCACTTACGCAGCGCAGAACGCGAGCGGTTGGAGGTCTCGTCTGACCTTGGGTATCGCGCGAGATCAACTGAAGGCGACCGTCCCACGCTCGCGCGCCGTGACTCGTGCGGCAAGCTCCCGGCCCACGTTTCGGTTCGTTTTCCCCTTGCCGGGGCCCAACGAGCAAGGGACGTTTCAAAATCCCAACGTCACGATCAGCACGAGTGCGGACGGCTGGTGGATTCGGACGCAGGGCTTGGTAACGAATCCGAATCAGTTCGCGCTGGCGCAATTCGAGGTCAGGGAGGGACGGCGTGAACTTGTCGTGGGTCTAGAGAGCGAGTTCCGGGCCAGCAGGGGGCCGAGAGGCGAGGACATGCGAGAGTTTGAGTACCAGATGCTAGAACCGGGCATATACGAAGTGACGGTGACTCAGACTCTTGGCGCCGGCGAGTTCTGCTTCTTCCCGATCCTGTCGGGCAACGTGGACGGAGACCGCGGCGGCGCCGGTTCCAACCAGATTTTCGACTTCGGTGTAGGGCCATAGCTCGGCCGACCGGTGTGTGTAACCGAGCAGAAGTCGGTACGATCGAATCACGAACGCTGGCTCATGAAATCCGCTGTATGTCATAAGCCAGCCGCCCCTCGCGCGCCGTGACTCGTGCGGCAAGCTCCCGGCCCACGTTTCGGTTCGTTTTCCCCTTGCCGGGGCCCAACGAGCAAGGGACGTTTCAAAATCCCAACGTCACGATCAGCACGAGTGCGGACGGCTGGTGGATTCGGACGCAGGGCTTGGTAACGAATCCGAATCAGTTCGCGCTGGCGCAATTCGAGGTCAGGGAGGGACGGCGTGAACTTGTCGTGGGTCTAGAGAGCGAGTTCCGGGCCAGCAGGGGGCCGAGAGGCGAGGACATGCGAGAGTTTGAGTACCAGATGCTAGAACCGGGCATATACGAAGTGACGGTGACTCAGACTCTTGGCGCCGGCGAGTTCTGCTTCTTCCCGATCCTGTCGGGCAACGTGGACGGAGACCGCGGCGGCGCCGGTTCCAACCAGATTTTCGACTTCGGTGTAGGGCCATAGCTCGGCCGACCGGTGTGTGTAACCGAGCAGAAGTCGGTACGATCGAATCACGAACGCTGGCTCATGAAATCCGCTGTATGTCATAAGCCAGCCGCCCCAATGTGCGTACATTGGGGCTGGCGAGGGGATGATTGGCGCTCCCCTTCGAAGCCCTCGCGGCTCGGCGCGTCCTGCCGGCGTTTCCGTTCATGGTTCAGATCGTCGCCGACCGTCAGCATCGCGTCGCCGTGGTCGCGCTTGGCGCCTGCGCGGGGCCGCGCCGGTTCGCAGGGCCGCGATAACGGAGCGGGGTTTTGTTCGTCGCGCGATTGGCGGAACAGCCTTTCCTTGAAGGGGACGCCGCCCCACGTCTCGTCGCCCGGCTGCCCGGCACGGGGACCGTGCGGCGTCGCCAGATCTCCTCGCCGGTGGTCGCGTCGTGGGCGGTGATGGCGCAAGCTTCCGAGCCGCCGCGGGGCATGCAGCTTCTCCCGGAGACGATCTTGCCGCCGGCGATGATCTGCCCGGACGAATGGCGCGGGGCTCTGCGTGTAGTCGAGGATCGACATCTCCCAGGCGAGTCGGCCGGTCTCGGGGACACGGAGTGGAGCGATGGCGGCGAGGTAAGGCATTGACGAAGGAGGAGAAGGGGCGTTGATCGCGTTGATCAAGACACTGGCCACGTTCGTGCTGCCAATCTCGTTGATCGCCGTCGTGGCCGAAGCACAGGATGGGTCACGTGTTCGGACCACATGGGTCCGCGGCATGGAGTTGCCGTACGAGGTCGTCGACGGGTGGGCGGTTCACGACGGCCACATCATCCTGGGCACCGCGGAGGAGGTCGCCGCGTGGACCGCGGAACGATCACCGGCGGCGAGCCGGCGGCAGTCTCGGGCGAGGCAAGTTGCGCCCATCGGCTACAGCCCGTCCGGTCTGTTCTGCACCTGGGCGGATGGGATCATCCCGTACGTCATTGACGACTCCGTGACGCCGTCGGTGAAGGACGCAGTCCTGGAAGGCATTCGCATCTGGGACGCGCGGACCGTCCTCCGTTTCGTGCCGAAAACGTCAGGGCATGAGCGTTACATGCACGTCACCCGCGAACCGATATCCGGTGTCAGCGGTATCGGAATCTGTCAAGAAGGCGCAGGAGCGCAGATCTATTGGGTCGGTGAGCACAGGTCTGTGGAAGATGTCCTTCATGAGATCGGCCATGCCATCGGCTTGGAGCACGAGAACCAGCGTAGGGATGCCGACCGTTGGTTGACGTTCTTCACCGACAACATATCGCGGCAACCCGTCGCTTGGGCTGCGTGGATGCAGCACTACCCGTTTTCTCCACAGGTGCGTCTCGGCCCGGACATCGGTCCGTACGACTACCGATCCGTCATGCACTACGCCTTCCTCGAGCCGATCAAGCAGAGGAACCACTCGCGTCCGTTCCTGGCGGAGACCATCCCGCCCGGCATGCCCTTCGCGTGGCCGGAGGAGGGGCTGTCGCTGGGCGACATCGACTCCGTGGCAAGGTTGTACGGCCACATTCCGGCAGAGCACGTAATTTCGACCAATCCTCCCGGTCTCGAGATCATCGTGGACGGCGAGCGACTGACCGCGCCGGCGAGCTTTCGCTGGCAGTCCGGCAGCGAGCACACGCTCGAGGTGCCGTCGCCGCAGTTCGGCCCGGGGAGCCGGTACCTGTTCGGCCGTTGGAGTGACGACGGCGCCCGTTCTCACGCGATCACGGCGTCCCCCGACACGACGCTGTACCAAGCGAACTTCGTTGCTCAGCATCAGGTCTCGACGCCGGTCCAGCCTGCGGGCGCGGGCAGCGTCAGCGTCAGTCCGGCAAGCCCCGACGGGTACTACACGCTGCGGGCGCCGGTCGAGCTGTCTGCATCGCCGATGCCCGGCAGCGCTTTCAAGTTCATGAGATGGGACGTGCAGACGTTCTACGACTGGATACTTCTGGAGGCAGTTCACGGCGAGGCGGCAAACCCCCTCACCACGTTCGTCGGGGGGCCGGAAATGACCTACGAAGCCAGATTCCATGACGGGCCGATCTTCCGGGTGGAGTCGAACGTCGACCCGGTAGCAGTTGACGTTGACGGCTGGTGGCGGTATACGCCACTCGCTTTCTCGGCTGAGAGCCTAGGACGACGCCGGACCATCACGACCAGGCCGACCGACAGATGGGGAAAAGGGTACCGGCACGGTTTCAAAAGCTGGAGCAACGGCGGGGACCTGACCCACAC
>WTGR01000035.1 GCA_011523485.1 Acidobacteriota bacterium | reverse complement strand
CCTCGGGCGCGTCGTTGCGACTGGTGATCCTGGATGCATGCCGGAACAACCCGCTGGCGCGCTCGATGCAGCGCACGGCGGCGTTCCGCAGCGTAAGCGGCGGCAGCTTCGCCGACCTGGACGAGGACCTGCTGGGAGACGAGACGCTGGTGGCGTATGCGGCGGCGGCGGGGACGACGGCGGCCGACGGGCGGGACCGCAACAGCCCGTACACGGCGGCGCTGCTGTCGCATCTGGAGACGCCGCTGGAGATCGGGTTGCTGTTCCGCCGGGTACGGGCGGCGGTGCTGGCGGCGACCAACGGGGCGCAACGCCCGCACGAGTACCACTCGCTGGTGGGCGAGCACTACCTGACAGGGCCGCTGGCCGCGGGCACGTCGGTCACTGCAAGTGCCGCTCCAGCCAACCCGGCACCGGCTGACCCGCCGCGTGCCGACCCGCCGGAGCCGGACGCCACGGAACTGCACATCGTGGCGCTGCGCGAGCGGGCCGAGGCGGGCGACGCCGCGGCGCAGCACGAGATGGCGGAGCGGTATGCGAACGGCCGGGGTGTCGGCCGGGACTTCGGTGTCGCGATGTCATGGTACGTGCGGGCGGCCGAGCAGGGACATGTGCCGGCGCAACTGGAGGCCGCCCGGAGGTACGCCGCCGGGCAAGGCGTTCAGCGCGACGAAGAGGTTGCCGCGTCGTGGTTCCGGAGAGCTGCCGAGCAGGGCGACCCGCGCGCCCAGTTCGACCTGGGCGTGATGTACCGCGACGGTCGGGGCGTCGCGCAGGACTACGCGGCGGCGCTGTCCTGGTTCCGACGGCTCGCCGGTTCAGGAGACGCCGGCGGAGAGGAAGCGCTCGGAAGCCTGTACGAAACCGGGCGCGGCGTCGAACAGGACGCCGCTGCCGCGCTGTCGTGGTATCGCCGTGCGGCCGAGCGGGGCAGCGCATCGGCGCAGAACCGGCTCGGCGCGATGTACCGCGACGGCGTTGGCGTGGCGCCGGATGACGAAGCAGCGACCGCGTGGTTTCGCATGGCGGCGGAGCAGGGCTACGCGCCGGCGCAGACCGCGCTCGGCGAAAGCTACGAGGACGGCCGCGGCGTAGGACGGGACTACAGGGCTGCCGTGTTGTGGTACCGCAGGGCTGCGGCACAAGGCCATGCGCCCGGGCAGGTCGCCCTTGGCTTCATATATGACTTTGGCATCTTTGGGGTGGAGGAAGACCACGCGGAAGCTGCCCGCTGGTACCGCCGTGCGGCCGAGCAGGGCAACGCTGCCGGGCAGAACAACCTCGGCATGATGTACCAGGAAGGTCAGGGCGTGCGGCGGGACCACGTAGAGGCGGTGCGTTGGTATCGCCGTGCGGCCGAGCAGGGTTTCAGTTCAGCACAAATTAACCTCGGTCGGATGTACGAGAACGGCCGTGGCGTGCAGCGGGACCGCGCGGAGGCTGTCCGCTGGTACCGTCTGGCAGCCAAGCAGGGAAATCCGTTTGCACAGGAGAACCTTGACCGCCTTCGTCGGTGAAGGGCGCGGGGGAGCATCGGGGTGTGAAATGGGCGACGTGAATTGGGACCGAACCCGTCGACGTACTCGCGGCGGGTCCTATAATGCCGTTTCCGTCAACTTCACCGCCACCGGTTCGGGGTAGGATGCGGGCGAAGAGAGGATTGAACGCGATGCACGTTCTGCGGTCGCTCGTGGTGGCGGTTGTAGCGTTCGTCGTCCTCGCGATCCCCTCGGTCGTGCTGGCCGACGGCCGGGTGGCGCTGGTGGTGGGCAACAGCACCTACACCCACATCGGGCGGCTGCCGAACCCGGACAATGACGCCCGGGACATGTCGGCCGCGTTGCGGCGACTGGGGTTCGAGGTGACGACCGAGCTCGACGCCGACCGCGTGGAGATGACCGATGCGCTGCGTCAGTTCACTCGTCAGAGCGCCGGCGCGGACGTGTCGCTGGTCTTCTACGCGGGCCACGGCATCGAGATGGACGGCGTCAACTACCTCGTCCCGGTCGACGCGAGGCTCGAGCGCGACGTCGACGTGCGCTTCGAAACGGTGACGGTCGACGACCTGCTGGTATCGACGTCGGGGGCGTCGTTGCGGCTGCTGATCCTGGATGCGTGCCGGAACAACCCATTGGCACGCTCGATGCAGCGGACGGCGGCGTTCCGCAGCGTCAGCGGTGGTAGCTTCGGAGACCTGAACGAGGACCTGCTGGGGGACGAGACGCTGGTGGCGTATGCGGCTGCGGCGGGGACGACGGCCGCGGATGGGCGGGGGCGGAACAGCCCGTACACGGCGGCGCTGCTGTCGCATCTGGAGACACCGCTCGAGGTCGGGTTGATGTTCCGCCGGGTGCGGGCGCAGGTGCTGGCGGTGACGAACGGTGCGCAGCGTCCGCACGAGTACCACTCGCTGGTGGACGAGCACTACCTGACGCGGACGCTGTCCACGGGCACGTCGGTCACCGTGAGCGTAGCGGCTCCAGCCGACCCGGCGCCGGCAGACCCTCCACGACCCGATCCGCCGGAGACCGACATCACCGAGCTGCACATCGCTGCGGTGCGTGAGCTGGCCGAGGCCGGAGACGTTGTGGCGCAGACCGAGATCGGCGAGCGGTACGAACACGGTCGTGGTGTGGTGCAGGATTACGCCGTTGCTGTGTCCTGGTTTCGGAGAGCGGCTGAACAAGACCATGCTCCTGGACAGGCCGCTCTCGGCTACATGTACGACACCGGCCGCGGCGTCGCGCAAGCCGACGAAGCCGCTTTCCAGTGGTACCGTGCTGCCGCTGCACAGGGAAACGCCCGCGGGCAGCACAACCTCGGCGTCATGTACCGTGATGGCCGCGGGGTGGTACAGGACGACGGGGAAGCGGTCCACTGGTTTCGCCGCTCGGCCGACCAGGGCGACGCCCGTGGGCAGGGCAGCCTCGGCTGGATGTACATGAACGGTCGCGGTGTGGTGCAGGACGACGGGGAAGCGGTCCGCTGGTTTCGCCGCTCGGCCGACCAGGGCGACGCCTACGGTCAGGCCGACCTCGGCTCGATGTACGAGAACGGTCGGGGCGTGCGGCGGGATCGCGTGGAAGCCGTCCGGTGGTATCGTCGTGCAGCGGAGCAGGGCCATTCGTGGGCGCGGGAGCAACTCGCTCGTCTTCGGTGAACTCGATGTTGCAGAACATGCCGGCTGCGAGGCACGACAAATCGCGGGTGGCGAGAGCGCCCAGTATGGGCAACCCGATCACGGCGGTGAGTCAGATAACCGGGCCTTACGTTAACTTGCAGGCCGCCGGTAATCCTGCCAACTCGCGTCCAGCTCGCCGCGGGCGGGGAGGACCACCGATGCTTGCAGACGATACCGCACCGGCCCTTCGGACCAGCACGCTCCAGGACGAAGTACGGTTTTCCAATGTGGCCGGGTTCGGTCGTGGTGGCAACCTCGCGTTCGTTGACATGTTTACGAAGGTTGTTGCGTGGTCGACGCTGATGCTGTGCGTGTGCCCCTGTGCGGTAATGACAGCTGGGTGCGGCTCTTTTTCGTCGGCGGCCCAAGAGGTCCATGGGGCTTCTGAGAGCAGCACGGCAAGAGCTACTTGACCCGTCGGAGGCGGGGTGAGGAACGCGATGGGGGCGGCTCGGTGACCGGCGGTGCGACTGGCGGGGCTATCCCGTCAGCGTAGCGCTGGGCGTGGTTCCGCTCATACTCGCGGGCTTCGTGGAAGTCCCAGTACGCATCGAAGTCGCCGCTGGCTCGCAGCGCCCGCAGCTTCAACACCGCC
>WTGR01000540.1:1127-3782 GCA_011523485.1 Acidobacteriota bacterium | reverse complement strand
AGGCCGTCGACTGGAAGAACCGCGAATCGTGCACGTCGATCAGGTCCTCCTGCCGGTAGTGATCATCGTAGCCGACGTAGAACACGGTCAGCGCGTTGATGCGGTAGGTGAACAGGAGATTCGTCCCCAGCGTGCCCCGGAACGAGTTGTACTCCGTGATGTTGCGCAGCAGCAGCCGGTCGGTGAAGGTGAACGTCGACAGCGCCCGAAGGACCTGCACGTCGAACACCTGCTGGCTGCCGTTGCGGACGTCGAAGAAGCGGCTGGTGACGAGGTTGAGCTGCGACGACCACCGCGGATACGGCCGGATGGTGGCGGACAGCGACGCGCTGTTGCCGCGTCCCAGATACGGGTTCCGCCGGTCGATGTAGTAGATCTCGTCCCCCCACCGGTAGCTGCCGCCGAGCGAGAACAGGCGGCTCGTGCTGATGAAGGTGGAGAGGTTGTAGTTGCGGCGGTCGAAATCGACGCCCCCGAACCGTTCGTGCGCCTGGATCGCGTTCGCGCCGACGTTGATGTTCCGGGAGAAGTCCAGGTTCACCCCGGCGTCGATGATTTCGTCCTCCCGAACGCCCGCGTGGGTGTAGCTGAGCTGGTAGTCGATGGCCGGCCCCCAACTGATGAGCCAGTGCTCGGGCCACCAGCGGTACCCCACGTTGGCGCCCCCGAGCCGCTGGTCCACGCGCTGCAGGAACCCGACGTCGGTGCGGAACTCGGGGTCGATGCGCGCCCCGAAGAACCTGGCCTGCAGGTTGCGGCCCTCGTGCGCGACCATCGCGCCCAGCATCGGTCCCTCGCGCTCGACGCCCTGCTCGTCCCGGTCCTGCGACTGGAACGCGACGAAATTGAGCCGGGTGGCCTGACTCAGCCGGAACTGGCCGTCGACGCCCCCCACGCGGTTGTAGCCGTCGAGGAACTCGCGGTCCGTCGCCAGCACCCCGATGTGCGACTCCGAGTAGAGGTCGTAGCGCGCCCGGCCGATCGCCACCTGCGCGTTCCTGCCGTAGCCGGGGTCGTTCGGATCGTCCCGCTTCCCGGGCGCCTCGTCGTCGGTCACCATCACGCCGAGCGTCGTGTTGCCCACCTTGCCGGTCAGCTTGGCCCCGATGTTCGGGTCCACGAGCGTCCGCGTGTGCACGAGATCGACCGGCGAGACGAACTCGAAGATCTCCGCGCCCTCCAGAAAGAAGGGCCGCAGCTCGGGAAAGAACAGCGGGAAGCGCTGGTTGACCTCGATCTGCGGCAGGTCCGACTCGATCTGCGAGAAGTCGGGGTTGCCGGTGAAGTCGGCGGTCAGGTTCGACGTGATGCCGTACTTGACGTTCACGCCCCCTTCCGGGTCGGTGCCCCGGTTGACGAAGTCGCCCGTCTCCCGGTCGATGGAGCTGTACTGGATGGCGGTGAACGACGGCAGGATCTCCAGGTTGCGGCTGGTGGACAGGTCGGTCATGCCTTCGAGCACGCCCATCTGCGCCATGAAGCTCTGGACGTCGCGCGACATCGGCGCCCAGACCACGTTCTCCTGGTTCTTGCCCTTGATCTCGCGCACGAACTGGAAGCCCCAGCGGTGCTCCACGCCGGGCGGCCGCGCCGGGTAGCGGAAGCTCTTGAACGGGATCGCCATCTCGGCCGTGTAGCCGTCCTCGACGATCTGCGTACCGCTGTAGAACAGCGCCTCCCAGGACCGGTCGGCGATGGGAATCGGACCGCCGCGCGTCTGGCTGGCGTTGATGATGCCGTCGCCCTGCACGTTGTAGCCGTTGAGGTCGAAGTCGTAGCAGACCTGCTGATCCATGAACGTGTCCAGATAGACCGTCATCAGATCGTCCTGCCACGCCGTGTCGCGGTCCACCCGGTTGGCCCGCATGATGCTCGGGTCGGCGTAGTGCAGGTAGAACGCGAAGTAGATGTGGTCGCTGTCGTAGGAGATGTAGATCTCGGTCTCCTCGGTGGCCGGCGCGCCGTCGAGCGGCGACTGCTGCACGAACTCCGAGAGCATGGCGGCGGTGCGCCACACCTCGTCGTCCAGACGGCCGTCGATCTCCGGCGGCGTGTCGGTGCGGGACACCCGGACGCGCGGCCGGCCGCCGAGGATTCCGTAGCCGGCGCCTGTCGTCGCCACGACGGTATCGTCCACCCGCGGCCGGTCCGGACCGTGGATGCCCATCGGAAACCCGGCGCCGGACTGCGCACCGAGGTCCGCCGCCGCAACGGGCAAAAGACACAGGCCGAGCGCGAGAATCGTGCGGGATCGGGGCATGGGCTGACGCCTTGAAGCCTGTACAGTTTACAGGGCCGGCCGAGATTCCGCCCGGCGGCGTAGCGCCCAGCCGTGACGGTTGTCAGCACGGGCAGCGGCGGCTACAGTGGAAACATGAGCGTCATCGTCAGCGAGGTCTACGACGCACTCATCGAGGCCGGCGCCTCTCAGGAGAAAGCCAAGGCGGCAGCCGGAGCGATCCCCATCGGGCAGCAACTCGCTACCAAGCAGGACATCGCCGACCTGAAGGCGGAGATCACGGTCCTCAGGCGCACCATCCTGAGCTTCGCCCCGCTCCTCCTGGCTCTGTTGCTCGCGCTCGTCTTCCTCCCATAGAGCAATGAGCGTCATCGTCAGCGAGGTCTACGACGCACTCATCGAGGCCGGCGCCTCTC
>WTGR01000540.1:0-1027 GCA_011523485.1 Acidobacteriota bacterium | reverse complement strand
AGGAAAAGGCGAGGGCAGCCGCCGCGGCAATCCCGGTTGGAGATCAGCTCGCCACGAAGGCGGACCTCGTGCCGCTGTCAACTCACATCTCGCAGTTGGAGGCCGACGTAAGGGTCATCAAGGCCGTCTACGGTCCGATCGTGATCGGGCTGCTCCTGAGCATCACCGGTATGGTGTTCAAGCTCACATTCTTTCCGTAGTTCGATGCCGAACCGCGCGGCCTCGGGAGCCCGCGCCGCAGTGATCGCCTGCGGCCTCATCGCCACCACGAGCGCCGGCGCGGCGACGCTGGTGGAACGCTTCTCGGCGTCGTTCCGCCATCCCGCCATCGAGTACGGCACGCGCATCCGCACTGACCGGGTGGCGCAGTTGAACGTACAACTGCGCACGGGCGAGGCGAGGCTCTCATTCGATGCGCGCCTTGGATTCCTGCCGGCCGTCCTCGACGCGCTCCACGTGCCGGTCGAGTCGCAGACCCTGGTCTTCTCGAAGACGAGCCTGCAGTCGGACTTCATCGGCCCCGACAATCCGCGCGCCATCTACTTCAACGACGATGTCGCCGTGGCCTGGATTCGCGGCGCGCCCGAGATCGAGCTGGCCGCCCTCGACCGGGAGCAGGGCGTGATGTTCTACGCGCTCTCCCAGCGGCGCCGCGCGCGCGGATTCCAGCGGCCGCGGTCGTGCCTCGAATGCCACGTCTCGGACGAAACGCTCGGCGTTCCGGGACTGGCCGTCGGCAGCGCCGTCATCGATCCGGAGGGCGTGCCGTACGTCTCGATTCCGGTCGACCAGCGCACCCCGATCTCGTCCCGGTGGGGCGGTTGGTACGTCACCGGCAACACCGGCCTCGGCCCCCACGTCGGCAACACCGTGGCGACCGATCCCGACCAGCCGATGCTTCTGGAAGACGAGGCCAACTTCAACCTGCCCACCGTCGAGGGTCGGTTCGACACGTCGGGCTACCTGACCCCGTACAGCGACATCGCGGCGCTGATGGTGCTGGAGCACCAGACGCACATGACGAACC
>WTGR01000856.1 GCA_011523485.1 Acidobacteriota bacterium | reverse complement strand
GCCAGCACGAGGAGCCGCATGGCCGTCCCGAACAGGTCGTGCCCGCCCCCCCGCCAGCCGAACGGCCAGGGACCGAACCCCCAACCGCGGAATCCGCCGACAGGACCGAAAGTGCGAAACGGATTGAGGTCGGCGAAGCCGACGTGCGTCACCGATCCCCGCAACGCCGCCGTCGGGGCCTCCCGGAACGTTCCGCCGACGACAGTGACGTCACCACGCACGTCCGCCTGCGGACCGATGCGAAGCGGCCCGGCAATCACCACGATGTCGCCCGTCACTTCCCCGTCGACCGTGAGCGGCCCCAGAATCACCGTCGCGTCGCCCCGGACCCGCTCGTCTCGCCCGATGGTGACCGGTCCGCCGACCCGGAACACGTCGCGGCGGGTGATCGTCCGGCGGGCGGGCGCGTCGTCGGCTTCGGGGGCGGACTCGCCGGCGGGGTCCGCTGCCGGCCGCCCGGCGGCGGCAGAAGCAGCGGCCTGCGGCGCGGGGGCGGCGGGTTGCTCCACGGCGTCGGCCGGCTCGGCGGCGCCGGCCGGCTCGGCGGGAGCCGCCGTCTCCGCCGCGGCAGACGCCTCGGGCTGGGCCTCCCGCTCCGTCGCCGCGGCCTGCTCGCCGGCCGAGGCCGCCTCGGCCTGCGCGGATGACGCGGCGTTCGCGGGCTCGCCGGCGCCGGCCGCGTTCGCCGGCTCGGCGGCAGGCTCGCCGGCATCGGCCGCGTTCGCCGGCGCGGCGGCAGGCTCGCCGGTCGCCGCCATCCCGGCCTGCTCGGGCCCGGCCGGGTCTGCTGCGCCGTCTTCCCCGCCGCCGAACAACGCCTCCCGAGCCGCGTCCCCCAGATACGTGACCCGCAGCACCAGGTCGGCGTCGTCCCCGAACGCGCGCCGCAATTCGAGCCCGGACACCGGCACGCCGTCCACGGCGACGACGCCGTCGCCGAGCGCGATGACGCGCACCGCGCCGTCGGGCGCCGTGGAGGTCAACGTCAGACCGTCGGGCCGCAGATCGACCTCGAATCGCGCGCGGACGGCGTCGGCCAGCGCCTCCTCCCGGACGGTCGGCGCCGTCTGGCCGGCGACGGCCGGCGCCGCGGCGAACGCTAGCAACCCGATCCAGCAAGCGGCGACGGCGGCTCCGATGCGGCGGCGGTTGGCACTGACCACTGGTCCCTCCCCTGCTCCGACCCTCATCAAGTGTCTACGCAGGCGGGGAGCCGCCGGTTTCACCGCAAGGTCACGCTGTCCCCGGGCGGGACCGATCAGCGAGTAGACGGGGATGAGCGCTCCACCGCCGCCCGATAGATCTGAATCCCGAGTTCGCGTGTGTCCAACGAGTTCGCGGGAATGATCGGCCGGTCCACAGCGAACTGCACCTCGATGCGGTCTCGTCCTCCCAGCATCGACTCGGGCAGTACGATGTCGATCTGCTGTCGGCCCGCGGCATCGAGAATGAAGGTGCCCGCTGCCTGACCACTGACGATGATCGTGAGCATCCGGGGCTGGGCCGGGAAACGGTTGGCGCGGGCGTCGTAGTCGAGGTGGAGTACGGCGTCCGTCCGCGGGTTCGGAAACGACAACCCCGCGATCTGCTGCGTCCAGCGCCAGGACGATCTCGCATCGGATTCCCGGCCGTGCCAGCCATCGGTGAACTCGACCAGGACCAGGCGGGCGCTTTCCTCGGTCGTGACCAGCCAACCGTCGTGTTCCGCGTGAGCGTCGAGCGTCGCCGTGATCGGAGAGTCTTCGGGGGGGCCGAGGACCGGAAGCGCCAGTTCCGACACGCCCCAGGCAATGGACACGAAAGTGGCGCCGCCGCTCACCCCCAGGAGGAACGTCCGCCGCGAGAAGCCGTGCGACGTGTGCGCCATGGTCATCCTGCTGCGGCCAACGTGTCGGCCAGACGCAGCGAGAGCGCGAGAATGGTCAGCGTCGGGTTCACGTATCCGCCCGTGGGAAACACGGAGGCTCCGGCCACGAACAGGTTGTCGTATCCGTGGACCCGGCAGTCCGGGTCCACGACGGAGTTCGAGCGGCTCGTGCCCATCCGGGTGGTCCCCATGATGTGACCGCCGCCGGTCGGCCGCTGGTACAGGCGTTCGTTGTCGATGCGTACGCGGCCCTTCTCCGACGCGATCAGCGAATCCCCCAGAAGGCGCAGTGTCCTCTCTACGCTGAGGAAGTCCCCGGCGCCGATGACGCACCGCGCAGCGGGCCGGTGCAGGCCTGCGGCGTCGCGTTCGCCGGTCAGAAAGACCTCGTTGCCCGCCGAGGGCGCCATCTCGGACCGTACGTTGCAGTCGTAATGACGGAAAGGCTTCCCGTGCTCGGCGGTGAGATAATCGGCCATCGGATGCCCGTGAGTGCGGGTGCACTCCACGCTGCACCCGAGCAGACCGTGTCGCCGCATCTGCCGATCGTCGGGAACCAGCGCGTGAATGGCTCTCCCGAAGTCGGCCGGCCACGACTGGGGAGTGAGGTCGTCAAGCACCACCTCGCCCACGCCGTAGAGGTGCGGATGCTCCATCAGATACTTGCCGGCCAAGCCGCTCTCGTTGCCGACCGGGACCGCTCCGTCCGCGCGGGGCTGCAGGAACAACTGCGCATTGCTGATGCCGCCGCCCGCGAGGACGACATTCTGCGCGGGGTCGATGTCCAGTTGCTCCGTGGCGCCTGAAGCGTGACGAAAACAGGACACTCTGCTGACCGCGCTGCGCCGTGCATTGGCGTCGAGGCCGATCACCGACGTTCCGAGCGCAACGTCAACCAACGCAGAGGCGCCCAGTGCCTCCCGGTACTTGGGGCCGAAGCGTGTCGGCGGCCCCACGGAGAAGGGCCGGTAGACGAATCCGGGCGCCAGCCGCGACTCGAAATCGAGGATGGAAGGATTGCGGTCGACGACGGCGGCGGCACGCCGATAGTACGGAGCGAGATCGGACTTTTCGATGGGCCACCGCACGCCGGCGGCCGGATTGTCGAAGTCCACCTCCATCAACGTGGCGCACAAGCCCGCCCATATCCGCGAAGTGCCGCCCAGCACGCGGAGGGAGTGCTGATTCCACCAGTCGTTCCTGAAGTGCCCATAGTTGAGAACGTTCGGCAGTTCGCGCCGCGGCTCGGTCACGGTTCCGGTCTCGAACACCAGGACCGTCCGGTTCGCGTTGGCGAGTTCCAGCGAGAGCGCGATGCCGGCCGGACCGGCGCCGATCACGTAGTTGTCGTAAGGCCGGCTGCGCAGATAACCGGTCAGGAACATGAATCACACGAGGTCGTCGACGTCCTTGCCGTCGGCACCCTGGGCCGCAAGCATACACTGCTATCGTAGCCAGATTCATGTGTTTTTCGTGTAGGTAACTGGATATATCGTGTTTTTTTCGAATCCATGGGGCGGGCTGTACGACGTGTCCGGCGACGACCGCTACGACGTCGGGATCGAGGCGTTCTTCCGGTGCGGGCGAATCTCCTGCGGCGCAGACTCTCAGCGGCCTCGGAGGCCGAGGGCGTGCTCGGCGATCACCCTGCGGTGCAGCTCGCTCGTGCCTTCGCCCACTTCCAGCGTCTTCGCCTCGAGCAGCAGCCGGCCCACCTCGTACTCCGCCGAAAAGCCGTAGCCGCCGTGGATCTGGATGGCGTCGAGGGCGTTGGCGGTGGCCGCCTCGCTCGCGGTCAGCTTCGCCATCGACGCCTCCACGGAGCAGCGCTCGACGCCGGCGTCCTTCATGCGGCCGAGGCGATAGACCAGGGCACGGGCCGACTCGGTCCGGCAGATCATGTCGGCGATCTTCTGCTGGATCATCTGGA
>WTGR01000058.1 GCA_011523485.1 Acidobacteriota bacterium | reverse complement strand
CTTCTGCGTGGTGAGGTGGGGGTGATTCGCCTCCATGGCGGCGATCACGGTATCGACCGTGCGGCCCTGAAACGCGTGCACGGTCGAGGCCCAGGCGCGGTCGAGGTGGCGGAGTTGCGGATCGCCGGGGGCGAGGTCAAGCGTGCGCCCGTCCTCGAGGCGGAACGTCACCCGTCCGTCCCCGACCGCCGCGACCTCGGCCGTGCCGCTGTTGACCAGCCCGAGCCCCGCATCGTTGCGGGTCCAACGGATGCGGTCGCCGGCACGGAGCTCGATCTCCTCGCTGCGGTACACCTCCACCCCGCCCGCGCGCGCCGCGATCCGGTTGGGCTCCCAGGCGGCGGAGCGCCCGTCCGCGCCCTCCAGGTTCACCGTCCGCGTCTTGCGGTCGACACCCGCGACGCGCATTTCGTCGCCCTTGTCCACGCCGAGGCGTTTGTAGGGGCGGTGAAACGCCACCACGTCGCCGCGCATGTAGTTCGCGGCGAGCGTCTTCTCGGCATTGGTGTAGCCGCGCGAGACCAGCCGTTCGACGGTCGTGTCGGGGCCGTGCACCGCGCCGTCGCGCACCAGCCGCTCGCGGACGATGGCGTTGATGTCCTCGCGCAGCCCGTGGCTCGGGGCCATCAGACCGGCGTGCGCGCGTTCCTCGGGCGACAGCGCGAGCCAGCGCGCGGCAGCCGCGCCCGCGAGATTGTCCGGTTTCACCGCCTCGATGTTGTCTCCGAGCTTGTCGAAGGCCCGCGCGACGTCACCCGCGAGGCTCGCCTCGACCGCCTCCTTCAGCGCCGGGTCGCGCTGGCGCATGATCTCGTCCATGACCGCGGTCTTCATGCCGGCGGCCTGGAGCTGGGCGAAGGGCTTGCCGGCGTCCACCGCGTCGAGCTGCTTCGCGTCGCCGACCAGCACCACGCGGGGGATGCGGAGCGCATCGGCGATCCGCAACAGGTTCCGGGCCTGGACGGTCGAAGCCAGCGAGCCCTCGTCCACGACCAGCGCGGTCTTCGCGAAAGCGCTGCGCATCTCCCGCTCGCCTTTCCGCGTCATGCGCCCTTCGGCGACGCCGGCGTAGCGGGCGAGGAAGCGTTGCAGGGTCTCGCTGCCGATTCCGGCCTCGCCTTCCAGCGTGCGCGCGGCCGAGGCCGAGGGCGCGAGGCCGCGCACCTCGTAGCCCTTCTTTTCCAGCAGCCCGCGGGCGCGCCGGAGCATGGTGGTCTTGCCGGTGCCGGCATAGCCCTGCACGCCCACCGTGCGGTCCCTAGAGGCGACGATCAGCTTCACCGCCTCCTTCTGCCCGGCGGTGAGCGGGCCGCCCCGGAGCGCCTTGTCGACGGCGCGGGCGCGCATCGGGGCGGCGCCGCGACGCCCGCCCGCCCGCATCAGCGCGATGGTCTCGCGCTCGTCGGCAACCGCCCGGTCGGTGGTGAGCAGGCCCTCGGCGCCCGGCATCCGGGCGGCGTGCAGCGTCCCGGCCTGCTCGCGGGCCGCGACCTCGCGCTCGATCCCCTCGACCGCCGCCGCGCCGGGGCTGTGGGCGAGCGCGGCGGCGAGCAGGTGGGCGCGGGCGAACACCGCCTCGCGCTCCGAGAGATGCGCCACCGCCCACTCGACGGCCGCGGCCGCGGGCGATACCGGGGCGGACTCCCGCGCCGACGGCTCCGCTTCCACGGCGGCGGCCGCGCCGGGCGCGGCGCCGTCCCCCGAGCCCGCACCGGCGGCCATCGCGCCGTTGCCCGCATCCGTGCCCGTTGCCCGGTCCGGGTCCGGTTCCTTGCCCGCCTCCCGGCCGGGCTCCCGCGCCCTCGCTTCGGCGGCGAGCCCGGGGGCATCGAACCCGAGCTCTTCCGCCTGCCGCTGCCAGCTTTCTCGCAATGCCTCGCGGTCGACGTCGCGCTTGGCCGCGCGGGTCATCAGCGCCGCGCGCTGGGCGAGGCGCTGGTCGTCCGCGGTATTGCCGCCGCCGCGCTCCGCGACCGCCGCCTCGATCTCCCGGCGCCTCGTGGAATAGGCTTCCACGACCTCACGCGAGACGCCCGCGATCTCGAAGCGCCCGTCGGCATGGGTCTTCTCGATGCCGTAGCCGAGACGGGCGAGGCCCGCCGCGAGCTCGCTCCGGTAGAGCGCGCCGAGCAGCATCTTCGATTCGTAGAGCTTCTCGTTCGACATCGAGCGCCACTTGCCGTCCTGGCCCTGCACCATGTTGGCGATCACGGCATGGGTGTGGAGCGCGGGGTCGAGGTTGCGCGAGGTGTCGTGGCGGAAGGTGGCGATCACCGTCTTCTGGCCGCCGGTGCGGACCATTCGCCCGGTCTCGGGGTCCTTCATGCGGGTCTCGGCGACGTTCTTCTCGAACCAGGCCAGCGTGCGGGCGACCGCCCGGTCGTGGGCGTCGACCACGCGGGCATCGCCGCCGACCAGCGCGGCGAGCGAGACGGATTTCGGGGCCGAGAGGGTGAGGTCGCGCCCGGGCCGGTGCTCGATGCTCCCGTCCTTGCCGCGGCGCCCGAGGCGGGTGTCCGAGCCGTCCGGCACGCGGCCTTCGAGGACGGCGCGGAAGGTGTCGGGATCGACCGGACCCGTCAGCCCGAGCTCTTCGGCGCCCTTGCCGGCCCAGGCGCTCGCGTCCTTGTGCTCGGGATCGTCCTTCGCGTAGTAGCCGTCGCGCTCGTAATAGGAGGCGCCTTGCGACGGGGCGGCGACGGCCCCGATCGAGGCGACCATGTCAGATCGCGACGCCCGGCCCCTGGCCGGGCGTCCCGCCGTCCTTCGCCTCGCCGTTCGCGGCCTCTCCGACGCCGGCCGGCGCGTCCTCCGCCTCGCCCCGCAACGGCACGGGCTCCGGCCCGTCCGGGCGCGGCGCGGCGTCCGATGCGTCGTCCTTCGCCCCTGCCGGGTCCCCCGGCTCCGCCCCGGCCTCGCCCGGAAGTGCCGGGAACGCGATACCGCCGTCGCCGCCGGGTCCGGCGGGCGGCGCCGGTGCGGCGATGTCGGGATCGTCAGGACCGCCGCGCGCGTCCGGCGGTTCGGTCCGTCCGTCCTCGCGCGGCACGAACCGCTCGGCCGCGGCCGGGCGCGAGACGTATTTGAGCCTGATCGAGGCGACCGGGAAGGGGCCGGGGAACTTGAGATAGCCCTCGAGGTTGGGCAGACGCATGATCTCCGACGGCAGCGCCAGCGCCCGAAGCTCGCGCCGCGGCGTCAGGCTCACCCCGTCGCGGATGGTGTTGGCGCCGTATGAGAACCCCTCGGAGACCTCCTCGATCTCGCTGCGCCCGAGGCTGTCGGCCGACCACTGCGCGGTGTCGCGGTCGGGGGCGGCCAGCACGACCCGCGTGCCGCATAGCCCCGAGATGGTCTCCGCGCCGTTGCGCCCGTAGAGGTCGCGGAGCGCCGAGGCGACCTGGACGCCGAGCACGAAGCAGCCGCCGAACTGTCGGCTTTCGGCGAGCCCCGGCTGAAGCGACGGCACCTGGTGCAGGGTGGGGAGCTCGTCGAGGATCACCCAGATGCGCCTGTCCGGTTCTTGCGCGAGCGACAGCATGGCGTTGACCGCGATCTCCAGCCAGGTCGAGATCAGCCCGCGCAGGCTCGCATGCTGGTCTCCCCTGGACGTGAGGAACAGGAACCCTTCGCGGTCCTCGTCGGAGATCCACTCGCGGATCGAGAACGGCTCGCCGGTATCGGGCAGGAACTCCAGCGCCGACAGGTTGGCGGTGAGCATGGCGCGCACCGAGAGCGCGGTCTTGGGGTTGTCGGGATCGACGATGGACTGCGCGACCGTGCCCTCCATCGCCTCCGCGAGCG
>WTGR01000162.1 GCA_011523485.1 Acidobacteriota bacterium | reverse complement strand
CTGCGCTGACTGAATCTCCGGCAGTGGAGATTCATGCGAAGGCCCGGTCCCTGCGTCAGGATCGGGAGAACACCTATTGCACGGCTCGTATCGTCACCGACCTTCGACCGATATTCGGTTCAGATGTGCGTCAGTCACCGAAGGCGGTTCTCGTAGCACATATGCTGCGGATCACTTATCACCACGGCAGTCGGGGCACGTTGCGGGACATGTTCCTGACCTTGCGGACAGAGGATCTGGACAAGCTCGGCGAACTCATCGAGCGGGCGCGGTCGAAGGCTGAGTCACTCCATGCGTTCACGGCGGCGGCCGACCTTCGGGAGATCGACTGAGGAGGCCGAGTGTCAATGCCATACGGTGCCGAGCAATGCGACCACGGACTGCGCAGGTGGCTTCAACGTACCGACGCAGCCTCGGATCTTGCACGCAACTACACAATCATGCTGCGGAGTCGGACACATGACGCCGCGGCCGGCAATGCGTACATCAACGAAGCCGCTCTCCTTGCGCCAAGAGCAGGTCAACGGACAAACTTGAGACAGCGCTTCGACAGGTATGCCGACGAATGGCGAGCGCAGACGGCGCACACGTCGGTACTGGCGCGGCGGATAATGCATCCAAGCTATCAGAAGATCATAGGGCTTGGGCGTAAGGCTCTTCCATTGATTCTCGATAGACTTTCGTCCCAGCCAGATCACTGGTTCTGGGCCCTGCGGTCCATTTCCGACGAGGATCCGGTCAGGCCGGAGGATGTCGGGAGATTCGACGCGATGCGGGACGCCTGGATTGAATGGGGTCGAGATCGCGGTCTTCTTCGATAGACCGGGATGCCGAACGACCTGAGGGCCTGGTTCCCCAAGCTCAACGCGCAGAATCATCGCATAACCAGCGACGAAACACCGCGCTACAATTGTGTCGCGTGGGCGGCCAACGATTCGAGCCGGTGGTGGGATCATGCTCCCGGATACTACTGGCCCGACGAGTTGCCACGGGATGAGTCAGTCGACGCATACGTGGGCTTGTTTCGAAGACTGGGGTTCGAGTTGTGCGACAATCCGGAACATGAATCCGGATTCGAGAAGATTGCCGTGTACGGCAAGGCCGGTAAGTTCAGCCATGCGGCTCGACTGCTGGAATCGGGTAATTGGACGAGCAAGCTGGGCACGCTCGAGGACATTGAGCACGATGACCTCGACTCGCTGACCGAGGACGTGGACAATTCGTACGGACAGCCTCTTGTGTTTCTCCGAAGGGCGAAGGCCCAGCCCTGAGCCGGCGGAGCTCATCGAGGGGTACCGGCCAGCGCCTCGAGGGCGCGCACCACGCTGGCGAGATTGTTCATCATCCAGGCCAGCACGGCGGTAAGGACCGCGAGAAACGCGCCAGCCGCGTACATCCTGTGGCTCAAAGTATCGAGCTTCTTCGCCTGGTCCCTCGACTGCGCCGTCAGGGTCTCGACGGTCTGCTTCAGCCCGCCTATCGATTCACGCATTCCGCCGATCGACTGAAGCACGAACTGTGCCGGTCCGGACGCAATCGAATGGAGTTCCCCCGTCGGACGGCGACGAGTGCGGACGAGCAGCGCTACCTGGAACCGCTTCGGAGGATGACATGGTGCGAACCACACGCAAGAGCCGTGCCCGCGGCCGGCCGACTGCCCGTCGTCCTCCGCCTGCCGCACGGCCTCCGTTGTAGACGCTCGGCGTCATCGGCGGCCCGGAGTTGAACCCCATCAGGCAGCACTCGGACAGCCCGCGGTCCTCGACGCGGAACGAAAACCGACTCAGAGCCGCTGCGCGCCGGGCCTCCCGTCCTCTACCAGGAACGACGCGCGCGTGGAGATGGGGCTGCCGGGCCGCGTCACGTACTCCAGAACCTGGTAATCCGCCCGGCACCGCTCAGGCGTGAGATCGCAGCGCACGTAGCCGCGCTGTCCGTTGTAGAACCGGATCCACGGGTTCTCGGCGAGCAGCGCGGCGGTGGTGTCGTTCGTATCGGCGCCGTCGCCGCTGGAGCTGATCGACGTGCCGACGAACTCGGTGCCGACCACCGGGGCCGCGGGATCGCCGTAGTCCACCTTCAGATCGGTGACCCAGTTGCTGTGGATGTCGCCGGTCAGGACGACCGGATTGGAAGGCTCCCGCGTCGCCAGGAACTCCATCAGCCGGCGGCGCGCCACCTCGTAGCCGGCCCAGACGTCCATGGAGTACGACTCGCCGTCGCCCGGCGTGTAGTCGACGCGCGCCATCATGATCTGCTGGGGGATGACGTTCCAGCGCGCCGTCGAGCGGTCGAGCCCGTCCATGAGCCAGCGCTCCTGCGTCTCGCCGAGCAGCGTCGCCGCCGGATCGTAGATGCCGTCGCAGGCGGCGCCACGGCGGTCGCCGCAGGGCTGGTCGGTGCGGTACTGGCGCGTGTCGAGCACGTGGAACGAGGCGAGGTCGCCCCAGTCGAAGGCGCGGTAGAGCTGCAGGTCGGGACCGGTCGGCAGCGACGCCCGGCGCAGCGGCATGTGCTCGTAGTAGGCTTGGTAGGCCGCGGCGCGCCGCCGGAGCAACAGCTCGGCCGGCAGCCCCTCCTCCTCCGAGACGTCGTTCGCGTAGTTGTTGTCCACCTCGTGGTCGTCCCACGTCACCACCCAGGGGAACGCCGCGTGCGCCGCCTGCAGGTCGGGATCGCTGCGGTAGAGGGCGTACCGGTTGCGATAGTCGTCGAGCAACTCGATCTCGTCGCCGGTGTGCATGCGGACGCGCCCTTCGCGCCCCTCGTACTCGTAGATGTAGTCGCCGAGGTGGAACACGAGATCGAGATCGTCCTCGACCATGTGGCGGTACGCGGTGTAGTACCCCTGCTCGTAGTGCTGGCACGAAGCGAACGCGAACCGGAGCCTGTCGGCCGGCGCGCCCGGGGCCGGGAGCGTGCGGGTCCGGCCGACCGTGCTCTCGTCGACGCCGGTGCGGAACCGGTACCAGTACCAGCGTCCCGGCTCCAGCCCGTCCACCTCGACGTGGACGCTGTGCCCGAGCATGGCGCTGGCCAGGGTCGTGCCGCGCTGGACGACGTCGGCCATCCGCTCGTCCCGCGCCACCTCCCAGACCACTTCCACGTCCTCCGGCGGCATCCCGCCGCCCTGGAGGGGCTCGAGGGCCAGGCGCGTCCACAGCACGACGCCGTCGGGCGACGGGTCGCCGGACGCCACGCCGAGCGGAAAGACCGACGGCTGGAAGAGAGAGCGGCCCGAGGCGCGATGGGCGGCGCCGAGGCCAAGCAGGGCCAGGCCGCCGGTCAGCAGATCGCGGCGATCCAACCGACGTTGAAGCAACGAATCGAAACGGACATGATTGGTCATCGCCTGCCCCCTGTCATGGACGGTCCCGAATGCCGCGCACGGTGGATGCGGCCACCGTCTCCGCTCCCGCACCTCAGGATGCGTTCAGCGTAGGCCCGAATCGTCTCACACATGTTCCGGCAACGTAAACTCTCCGCAAAATGGGGGATCGCCCCCGCGGCGACGAGGCCAGCCCGACGAGCGCCGCCGGAAACCCCCGATCACCGCCCAAAGCGGGCCGGGCCGGGAGTCCGACCCGTCGGCGAGCAGAATCCCGGTGGGCCCGGTGGGCCCCCGCCGGTTGACGGGATTCGCGCGGCTGGGGTACCGTTTATGCCCTATGCGGCTGGGCGTTCATCATGCGCATCATCGTCACCATACCCGCCGGGGGGCGGGCCCGTGGACTTGCGCGTGACGTAATCGGGCTGGAGACGCTCACGCACCACGAGGCCTCGCCGAGCACGCGGCGAGGCTTTTTTTGTGC
>WTGR01000382.1 GCA_011523485.1 Acidobacteriota bacterium | reverse complement strand
GGCTCGACCTCGGCTACGCCATCGATGTCCTGTGGAAACCGCGAACGGATTCCGGCGCCGCTGGAGCCCTGATGCAGGGGTAAGTCGTGGATCGAGGCCAACTGACTGCGAAGTTGGTCGAACCCGAATGGTCGGAATCGTCCGCGTTGAATCGCTGCGCCATCGCCTTGGCGGCGATTCCGAGGCCGACCAGCTCCCGCTCCATACCCACAAACGAGTAGATCCTCATTTTCTTGTCGTGCACCCGCAGCGGCTTCCTCTTGGATACGGCGCGCCGCGCGAGCTTCTGCTGCCGCTTACCGGCGTTCACGCGCTGCCTGTTCACGTGCCCGATATGCGTCCATCGCGGTTGCGGTGGCTCCTCCATGGCGGCCGGGCTCACGGGCGAGCTGCGCGACGTCGACTGGATCGCGGGCCTGGTGGAGGCGCGCGATCCGGCGCCCGGACCGAGAGGGCCGTACAGGCCGCGGACTCGGCAGCGAAGAGATGCAGGGCCCCCGCGCGGGCGCTAGCCGCGCTAGCCGCGGCGCGGAGGAGCCGTACGTGGAACGTGGAGAACACTATTTCATAACCGGGCATTACCAAGCAGAAGACGGGCGCGCGACAAGCCGCCGGGGCCGCGGGGGCCGTACAAGCGGGAAGGGCGGAAGAAGCGGAGCGACGCGGGGACGAAGCGGAAGGCGGGCGGGGGGCTAACCGATCAGGGACAGGGACCAACACGAGCCCGGCGCATATCTTCAGGTCGCACGATACTCCGCAGTGCCGGCGCCGTGTAGCGCACCCCCGGCATGGTCTTGTCCTCGAAGAGGAGCTGGCCGCGGGAGACCGCATCGCCCACCGACACGTGCATCGTCGGCCGCAGGCCGACGTAGTCGGCGGCCAGCAGCGCGACGTGGCGCGCCGGGGGGGCGTCTTCGATGGGCGGCTGCGGGGCGCCGGAGATCGGCAGGCGCAAGCCTCGTGTGATCCGGTGGGTTGGCATTCGCAGGCCGGTTGGGGTCGAGAGAAATTATAGCCGTTTCCCGCGGGGCGCCGGGCGCCGGGCGCGCCGGGCGTAGGGGCCGTGGCCTTTGGGTACCATTGACGGCGGATCATGTCGGTGCGAACCGTTCTCGTCTGCGAAGCGCAGGTCCCCTTCGTGACCGGGGGCGCCGAAGCGCATGTACGGTCGCTCGTCGGCCGCCTGCGCGCCGCGGGGTACGAGACGGACCTGGTCAGCGTCCCCTTCAAGTGCTACCCGAAGGACGAGATCCTCGCCCATGCGGCGGCCTGGCGGCTGCTCGATCTGAGCGAGAGCAACGGCCGGGCCGTCGACCTGGTCATCGCAACGAAGTTCCCGACTTACTTCGCGCGCCACCCCAACAAGGTGGCCTGGCTCATTCACCAGCACCGGGCCGCCTACGAGCTGTGCGGCACCGAGTACAGCGACTTCGCGCACACGGAGCCGGACGTGGGGCTGCGCGACCGGCTCCTCGCGCTCGACCGCGAGATGCTCGGAGAGTGCCGGCGGCGGTATGCGAACTCGGCGAATACGGCGGGCCGGCTCCAACGTTTCAACGGCCTGGACGCCGAGCCGCTGCACCATCCGCCAAGACTGGCCGGCAGACTGCACCACGCATCCTACGGCTCGTACCTGTTGGCGGTCGGACGCCTCGAGACCATCAAGCGGGTGGATCTCGCCATCGAAGCGATGCGTCACGCCAGCGAATCGCTGCGGCTCGTCGTCGTCGGCGAGGGCACGCAGTCCGAGAACCTGCGCCGGAAGACCGCGGCGGCGGGACTCGAGCACCGCGTCGAGTTCGTCGCGCGCGTGAGCGACGACGAGCTCGTCGAGCTCTACGCCAACGCCCTGGCGGTGGTCTATCCCCCCTACGACGAGGACTACGGGTACGTGACGCTGGAGGCGTTTCTGGCCCGCAAGCCGGTCGTCACCGCGACCGATTCGGGAGGCACGCTGGCGTTCGTCGAGGACGGCGTAACGGGCCTGGTGTGCGAACCGCACGCCGAAGCCGTCGGCGCCGCGTTCAACGCGCTCGCCGACCGCAAGCGGGCCGCCGCACTCGGCGACGCGGGCCACGCCCGCGCCGCGGCCGTCACCTGGGACAACGTGATCGAGAAGCTCGTGCAGGGCTGAACGATCGACGGGAGAAGATTCGTGCGCCTGGCCATGTTCACGCCGCTGCCTCCCGAGCGGTCGGGGATTGCGCACTATGCGACCGGGCTGCTGCCGGCGCTCTCCCGGCGGCACGCGATCGACGTGTACACGGACCGGCCGCCGGCGGCTGGCGGGCCGGACGGCATCGAGGCGTTCGGCGCGCACGATTTCGTCTGGAAACAGGCTCGGGCCCCCTACGACCTGGTGGTCTACCAGCTCGGGAACGCCACCTGCCACGATTACATGTGGGCCTACCTGACGCGCTACCCCGGCCTGCTCGTCCTGCACGACAGCCAACTGCACCAGTCGCGCGCGCGGGCGCTGCTGGCGGGCGATCGCGAACGCCGGTACCGGACGGAGCTCGCCTTCGACCACCCGGACGCCCCGCCCGGCGTGGTGGAGATCGGCCTCGAGGGCATCCTTCTCGACAACCTGGTCTACCCGTGGCCGATGCTGCGGCTGCCCGTCGCATCCGCACGGATGGTCGCCGTGCACGGCGCGTGGTTCGCCGACCGGCTGCGCCGTGAGTACCCGGACGCCGGGATCGAGTCCATTCGCATGGGCGTCAGCGATCCCCTTGCCGGCGGAGGGCGGCCGGAGGCGTCGAGGGCGCGCGGCCGGGCGCGGCTGGGACTGGCTCCCGAGGAGATCGCGTTCGCCGCCCTGGGGGTAATCACCCCCGAGAGGCGGCTGCCGCAGATTCTGCGCGCGCTGGCCGCAGTCCGGGACGCGATCCCGTCCGCGCGCCTCGCCCTCATCGGCGTCGAGGCGAGCCACTACGACGTCATGCGGGACGCGGCGGCGTGCGGCGTGGCGCACTGCGTCGTCCGCGCGGGATACGTCGACGAAGCGGCGCTGGGAGACTGTCTCGCCGCGGCGGACGTCTGCCTCTGCCTGCGCTGGCCGAGCGGCTGCGAAACGTCCGCGTCGTGGCTGCGCTGCCTGGCCGCCGGCAAGCCGACCGTGGTGACCGACCTGCCGCACCTGGGCGAGATTCCCGCCCTGGTCACCCGCGGCGTCTGGACCCCGTCCCACCTTGCCGCCGATCCGATCACGGTCTCCATCGATCTGCTCGACGAGGATCGCTCGCTCGCCATCGCGATGCGGCGCCTAGCGTCCGACGCCGGCCTGCGCCGCCGCCTCGGCGAGCAGGCCCGGGCCTGGTGGCGGACGCACCACCGGATCGACGCCATGGCGGAGGACTACGAGCGGGTGCTGGCGCTCGCCGCCGCCCGTCCGGCGCCGGGGCTGCCGGCGGCGCTGCTGCCGGACGGAACCGCACGGACGCGCGCCCTGCTGGCGCCCTTCGACGTCTCTCCGGCCGGCATGCTCGGCTGACCCACGCGCCGGCCCGCGGGTGCGGCGCCGCGCCTTGACCGCCGGACGAACCGGGGATAGTCTGATCGCCCGGTGACCATCCTGCTGAACGGCGAGACCTACGAAACCACCGGTCCGCTGAGCGTGAGCAGCCTGCTGGAAGGACTCGGCATCGATCCGCGCCGCGTCGCCGTCGAGCACAACCGGTCCGTGATCAAGAAGGCGGCCTACGGCGCCACCGCCGTCCGGGAGGGCGACGAGGTGGAGGTCGTCAACTTCGTCGGGGGAGGCTAGTGGTCCGTCACGCCCTAATCTGCGGACACGGACATGGGTTTACAGCGCG
>WTGR01000877.1 GCA_011523485.1 Acidobacteriota bacterium | reverse complement strand
CTTGTCGAACGCCACCACCATCGCGTCGGGCTCGCCGCCGAGCAGCGCGATCAGGTTGCCGCCCTCGACCAGCGGCGACTGCGACACGCCGAACACCGGCACGGTCACGCCGTAGTCGGCGACGGTGTCGACGCGCCAGATCAGCTCTCCCGTCGCGACGTCGAAGCACGACAGCATCCCCGCCGCACCGAGAATGTAGACCCGCTCGCCGTCCACCGTGGGGGTCGCCCGCGGGCCGATCGCGAACTTGAAGTGGATGTTGCGGTAGGTCGCCGGCCACTCCCGCGTCCAGAGCACGTCGCCCGTCTCCTCGTCGAGCACCAGCAGCCGTTCGTGGCCGTCCATGGTGCGGCTGCCCGGCGTCTCCTGGTAGTCGAGGACGAACACGCGGCCGCCGGCCACCGCCGGCCCGGCGAAGCCGCCGCGGATCGGCGTCCGCCACTTGGCGACCAGCCCGTCGTCGGCGAAGCGCTCGATGAGGCCGGTGTCGCTCCACACCCCGTCCCGGTTGACGCCGCGCCACTGCGGCCAGTCCTCGGCGTGGAGTCCGATCGTCGCAAGGCAGGCGACGGCGCAAGCGGTCGCAATGGGCGTCCGGAACAGGAAACAACGGTCGGACATCGGCTACTCCAGGTCAGTGCGAGACTACGTCGACGTCAGGCAGCCGTGCGCCCGGCCCGGTCGTTGGCAATCGTCATTACACGATGGTAGTGGCGATGGTATTCCTGATCAACGCCGCAGGGCGGCCCCGCGACCACCTGGGCCTCCGTCCCGGGAAGGATAAATTCGCCGGCCCTTCTCCTGGCGTCCTTGGACTTCTTCAACAAGAGCATTGTTAATTTAGTAACCGATATGCTATAAAAATAACCCGCCGGGCCGACGGGAGCCCGGGCAACAACCGACCGAGAGCGCTCACATGCACATGAAGCCACCCTGGCACAGCCGGCTGTCGCGTCGCGAGCGACAGATCATGGACATCCTCTTCCGGCACGGGCGCGCCCCGGCCAGCGTCGTCCGGGAGGAGCTTCCCGGCGAGCCGAGCTCGTCGACCGTGCGCACGCAACTGCGCATCCTCGAGAAGAAGGGGCACGTGCGCCACGAGGAGGAAGGGTTGCGGTACGTGTATCGCCCGGTGACCCCTCGTCGGACCGCGCGCCGGTCGGCGTTGCTGCATCTGGTCGAGACGTTCTTCGACGGGTCCGCCGAGCAGGCCGTGGCCGCGTTGCTCGGCGGCGAGGCGAGGCATCTGACCGAGCCGGAGCTCGACCGGATCGCACGGATCGTCTCGGACGCGCGAGCGGCGCAACGAAGCGCCGGTCGACCCGCCGGCGCGTCACGAGGCAACGGGCCGGACAGCAGCGAGTCGCGCGACGCGCCGGAGGAACCGTCATGAGCCTGTTGGCCGCGCTGACGGTCAAGGTGTCGGCAATCCTGCTCCTGGTGCTGATCGGCGCCTTTTTTCTGCGCACTCGATCGGCCGCTACGAGGCGCTGGGTGCTGGCGGCCGGCGTCGTGTCGGCCTGCGTGGCGCCCGCCCTCCACGTGCTGCCGGTTCCGCCGGTGGTGCGCGTGGCGCCGCTCGGCGCGCTCGACTGGAGTGCCGCCGGCCCCGTCTTCGACCTGCTCGGGCTGCGTGCCTACGCCCCGTTCGCGGCGGATGCCGATGTGCTCGGATCCGCCGGTGCGTCGGAGGCGGGTTTCCGACCCGGCCGATCCGCAGGCTCCGCGGCGGCCCTCGCGCGCGGCCATGTCGTCGGCGTGTTGGCCGTGACGCTCTGGCTGGCCGGCGCGAGCGCGAGCGCCGGCGTGCTGCTGGTCGGGTTGGCGCGACTCCGCTGGCTCCGCGCGGCGTCGACCCGCGTGACGGACGGACCGTGGCATCGCCTGTGCGCCGATCTCGCGCGATCGGGCGGCCTGCGACGCGGCGTCGATCTGCTGTTCGGTCCGCGTCCGGGGCTGGTGGCGACGTGGGGCTGGCGGCGGCCGGCCGTCATGCTGCCGGCGGCCGCGGCCGGGTGGTCGGCGGAGCGGATGCGCGTCGTGCTGCTGCACGAGCTGGCGCACGCCCGCCACGGCGACTGGCTGCTGCAGATGGCGGCCGAGACGTTGCGCTGCGTCTGGTGGTTCAACCCGCTGGCGTGGGTGGTCCGTGCCCGTCTGCGCCGCGAGAGCGAGCACGCGGCCGACGACCTCGTCCTGGCTCGGGGCATTCCCGCCACCACCTGCGCGACGCATCTGGTCGAACTCGCGAAAGAGGCTCGGAAACACCGGCGGACGTGGTTGCCGGCGCCGGCGATGGCGCGTCCGTCACACCTGGAACGGAGGTTGTCCGCCATGTTGAATTCGCATGCGAATCGGCGTCCGATGACGCGCCTCGCCCGCCTGTGGAGCCTCGGTCTGCTCGTGCCGGCCTCGATCCTCGTCGCCGGCCTGCAGGTCGGTGCGCAGACGGGCCGGATCAGCGGCACCGTCGTCGACCGGGACGGCAACGTCGTTCGGAATCCAAACGTCACGTTCACCATCCGGGAAGCTTGGCAGCCCGTGGGTCCGATGCGCTATGCGTTCGTCGACCAACACGGGAGCGTCGTTCGGAATCCCGACATCACGAGCAGCACTCACAGAACGTCGTCAGTGCGCCTAGTCGGGCGTGATGATGGCGGCTTCGAGATCTTCGATCTCGGACGGGGCGAGTACAGCGTCTCCGTGAGAGCGCCGGGCTTCGAGCCGTTGTTCCGGCAGTTCTCGCTGGATGCGGGGGAGCAGCGTGATGAAGAGCTGGTTCTGTCCCGGATATCAGCGAGTGGCCAACCGCCGACCGCCACGGAGTCGGCGACGGCCGGAACGGCGCCGGCCATGAACGGCCCGCTCGCCGAAACGACTGCGAGCGCGGTCGAGCAGGAGCCACCGACGGAGACGTCGAGCGCGCGCATCGCGGCGCTCGTCGAGCGGGCCGCCGCCCTCCAGGAACAGTTGCAGCGCGTGCTCGACGAGCTGCGGACCGTGCTCGATGATCCGGAGCAGCCCGCCGACCGCCTGGACGAGCCGATCCGGATCGGCGACGGGGTCCCGCCCCCCGCGAAGATCCACGATGTCCCGCCGGTCTATCCCCCCGCGGCCCGGGAGACCGGCATTCAGGGCCTGGTAGTCCTGGAAGCGACGATCGACCCGACGGGCGTGGTGGGCAACATCGAGGTGCTGCGTTCCGTGCCGGAGCTCGAAGCGGCAGCGATCGCCGCGGTCGAGCAGTGGCGGTACGAGCCCACGCTGGTCGACGGCGCGCCCGTCTCCGTGCTGATGACGGTGACCATCAACTTCCTGCTGCCCTCGCCCTGAGAGAACCGTGGGACGACGGGCGGGACCTCGACCGGCGGCGGTGGAGGTTCTGCTCACGTCCCACCGGCTCGAGGGGGCTGCGGGCGCGGCGACCGCCCACACGCGCGCGCACCGGACTTGATCACGAAAATTGGATGCCTCGCGTCCAATTTTCATGCTAGAGGGGCCGAGGCAATGGACGACCTCGGGTTGAGTCGACTCGACGTGATCCACGCCGGCGACCACAGCTTTCCGCTGGCAGACCACGTGCGCGCCATCGCGGGAGCACGAATTCTCGACGATCTCTGAATACCTTGACCTTCTACATGTGATCCTGTACATGTAGAAGACAGAGGTATCTGGATGACCATACCCAGGACGGATCTGCCGCAGGGCACGCTGGACCTGCTGGTGCTGCAGGTGGCGGCCTCCGGGCCGATTCACGGCTACGGCATCGCCCAGCGCATCAAGCAGGTCTCGCGCGACGTGCTCCAGGTGCCGCAGGGCT